>NZ_JBSQVP010000080.1:0-8606 GCF_055136605.1 Aquaspirillum sp.
GTGTATAAGAGACAGTTTTAATATCCTGCCCTTTTTCAATGAGGGATTCTGCTTTGCGGTGTTTTGCGCTTTTTTCTTGCCCTGCTAATCGCTGCAAATCTTGTTCACCGACCACCAAAAAGGTGGTTTTTTTGTTCACGCCATCGAGCACATCAAAACCGGCTTGGCTGGCAATTTTGGCGGCTTCAGCCCTTGGCACGGCCAATGCGCCGGTGAATACAATCGCTTCACCGTAAAACGGGCCCTCTGTGTCGCCTGCGGTGGCAACAGAGTTGACCCGTTGGCCTTCTTGCCACGCCATTGGCTTTTTCACTCGCGATTGCCACCAAGCGATGTCTTGGCCGCTTTCGCTCAGGATATGCGACAGCACCTTGCCTGCGGCGATGGCATCGGCAAGGGCATGATGGTGTTCAAAGTCGAACTTGAGTTTTTTGGCTATTTTGGCAAGGCCATAGCCTTTTTGGGCGCAATCTGGCCAATATCGCCGCACTGCGCGAGTAATATCAAACCAGTCTGCCGCAAATAAAAGATTGTTTTTTGCTGTGGCTTTTTGTATAGCAAATCGATCAAATGCGCCATAGCTTGCCAATAATTGGCCTTGGCTTTTTTGTTTTAATTCGCCAGCAATATCCAAAAAAGTGGGTGAGTTTTTCACGTCTTTTGGTGTAATGCCGTGAATACTGATATTCATGGCTGAAAACTCAGCCTTTGGGTTAATCAGTTGCACCCATGTTTCTTTTATTTCGCCATTTTCAAACCTTGCCATGCCAATTTGGCAAATGCTTGATGGGCATTCATTGGCTGTTTCAACGTCTATTGCGACAAAATCCATCATCCCCTCACGCTGCATGACAAAAACAACAGGCTAACGAGAGGGGATTTTCTGGTCAATGCTTTTTGTAGCTTGAGTTTAATTCATCCACAGTTACAAAGAACGAGCAGATTAGGTGAGCCCAAATTTTCCTACACTATCTGACTAAAAACGACCTGATGCAGAAACACGCTCATCTGCATTTTGGTCAATCTCGGCAGTGATACGGGAAATTCGTGCTTGAATACGCTCTTTGGCATCCTCAAGTACCAGCAACTGAATTTCAGCCAGAGAGCGATTAAGTGCTCTAACTTCAGTTTGGATAGCGATAGCTCTCCCATCAGATTCAATAGTAAGTGATACATCGAGAGCACCTTCAATGGAACGAGAAATTTCCAATCGTTCCCCATGCTCTTGATTAGGAAACATTGCTAAACGAATGGTCATATGTCCTCCTGTTTTCCTAAAAAAATTCCGAATTTAATTGATGTCCGCCACGTAGTTGGGTTGAAAAAATCAACCCAACCGCGTCGTTAAATAAAAAACGATCAAGCAAATTGATGACAGAAACGCAGGGCTTGCGGATAGGGATAAAAATCTTCCATGTGACCGGCGCGGATTTTCTGCTGTCGCTCAATCCAAAACTCCGCGCTTAACAAATCGCGGTGATACTTCAAGAACATCCGCCGAGTTTCGTGATTGCCAAGTAAGAAAGTCGCAAACTCCTCGGGGAAGACATCATTTTTCGCCACCGGATACCACGGCTCGGACGACATCTCCATCTCCGGCGTAGGTGCCGGTGGGATTTTGCGGAAATTACAATCGGTCATGTACTCGATTTCATCGTAGTCATAAAAAATCACCCGACCATAACGCGTTACGCCGAAGTTCTTCCACAACATATCCCCCGGGAAAATATTCGCCGTCGCCAACTCACGAATCGCATCGCCATACTCTTTAATCGCGTGCTCTTTCTGCTCCGGTGTTGCATTCTCGATATACATATTCAACGGCTTCATCCGCCGCTCAATATACAAATGTTGAATCACAATGCTGTCTTCGGTTTCTTCAATAATCGATGGCGCCAATGTGCGTAATTGCTCCATCAACTCAGGATCAAAACGGTGTTTCGGAAACGCAACATTTGAAAAATCCAACGTATCCGCCATCCGCCCCACACGATCATGTTGCTTCACCAACTGATATTTCCGTTTCACCGTTGCATGATCGACTTCCTTACTCGTACCAAACACATCTTTAATAATCTTGAACACAAACGGGAACGACGGCAGCAAAAACACCAACATCACCAAACCCGGAATACCGGGGGCAATCACAAAATTGTCGTTGGAATGTTGTAGATGGTGCATAAAATCACGGTAGAAAATATTCTTACCCTGTTTTTGTAAGCCCAACATGGTGTAAAGCTCGGCCTTGGTTTTAGTCGGCAAAATCGAGCGCAAGAATTGCACATAACCCGAAGGCGCTTCCATTTCCACCAAGAAATACGCCCGTGAAAACGAGAACAACACGCCAATCCGCCACGCTTCTAACAACACCGTGTCTAAACGCAAACGGCCGTCGTCATTAAACATCACCGGTACGGCAAAGGGATAAACCTGTGCGCCGTTGACCACTTTGCCAATGATCCACGCGGTTTTATTGCGATAAAAAGCCGAGTGCAGAATTTGGATTTGATAACTCACCTCGGGCTGTGGCCACGCGCCGCCAAGATGATTAAACACCGCCCGCATCACATGCTGAATATCACGCCGTAAATCAGCAAACGGCGTTTTCCAACCAAAATCTTCGATGATTTTACGAATGGTGGCGCGTAGACCTGTTTTGGCAGGGTAGTAGCTGCGATAGGTGGGCGGGTCGGTTTCAATGTACTCGGTCGAAATCACCGGCCGCACAAAAATAAAATCGTTATTGAAGTAGTTACGATGCAAGATGCGGGTGAACACCGAGTTGAAAAAAGTCTCAGCCAATTCGGGTTGGCGATGATTCACCAACAAACCGATAAAGTGCAGCTTAACCTGCTGCCACACCGTTTCGTCCAACGACTGCGCCTGAAATTCATCTTGTAAACGAGCGGTGGTTTCTGTCACACGCTCATCATAAAAATCAATCCGCTCTTGGATAGTGCGTTGCATCCCCATCCAATCTTGCGCTTCGAATTGCGACTTGGCACGTGCGCTACACTCACGGAACAAACGGTAATGACGATTAAAACCATCGACTAAAGCTTGGGCAATGTCCCATGCAATTGGATGGCGAGTGACAGCGATATTCATAAAACAAGCACCCCTCTTTTGATTATTTGTTTTGTGTGTTACGGACGGTAAAATACCGTAAGCATAGCGCGTTGTCTCGATCTCAGGCAAAGATAGTTTTTGCCACAGCAAAAGCCAACGACTTGCTAGCAGGGGCGCGGGTTTTGCCGGATAATAGAGGGGAACACGAAAAAATCTGATGTTTGGCCTACCCTGCCACATTATATTTTTTCCGCTTCGCCCGCACTTTCGTACCCTGAGGGCCGCTGGGCACCGCCTCATGGCGCCAAGCCGCCCCCACCCGGGCGCGGCTCCGTTCGAGCCACACCTTTAATAACTCAACTCAAGATGGAGTAGGCATGAGCGCAACTTCGCATATCAAGGTCCCCCAAGAAGGCCAAAAAATTGTCCCTGGTCAACCCGTTCCTAACAATCCGATTATTCCTTTCATCGAAGGCGATGGTATTGGTGTCGATATCACTCCGGTGATGAAAGATGTGATTGATGCTGCTGTTGCGAAAGCCTATGGTGGCGAGAAGAAAATTCATTGGATGGAAGTGTATGCTGGTGAAAAATCCACCCGCATCTACGGTGCTGATGAATGGCTGCCAAAAGAAACATTTGACGCACTGAAAGAATATTCCGTGTCGATCAAAGGCCCAATGACCACCCCAGTCGGCGGCGGTATCCGTTCGTTGAACGTGGCATTGCGTCAAGAACTCGACCTGTATCAGTGCGTGCGCCCTGTGCGCTATTTCACTGGCGTGCCTTCGCCACTGAAAGACCCAACGAAAACCGATATGGTGATCTTCCGTGAAAACACCGAAGACATCTATGCTGGTATCGAATGGCAAGCTGAGTCCGACAACGCCAAGAAAGTCATCGACTTCTTGCAAAACGAAATGGGCGTGAAAAAAATCCGCTTCCCAGCTACCTCGGGTATCGGTATCAAACCTATTTCAGTTGAAGGCACCACTCGTATTGTGCGCGCCGCGATGAAATACGCGATCGACAACGATCGTAAGAGCGTTACCTTGGTGCACAAAGGTAACATCATGAAGTTCACCGAAGGTCTGTTCCGTGATGTGGGCTACAAAGTGGCTCAAGAAGAATTCGGCGCAGAACTGATCGATGGCGGCCCATGGTGCAAATTCACCAACCCGAACACCGGTCGTGAAATCGTGGTGAAAGACGCGATTGCTGATGCTTTCTTGCAACAAATCCTGTTGCGTCCTGCTGAATACGATGTGATCGCTTGCTGCAACTTGAACGGCGACTACATCTCTGACGCCTTGGCTGCACAAGTTGGTGGTATTGGTATTGCCCCAGGTGCAAACATTTCTGACCAATACGCTTGCTTTGAAGCGACCCACGGTACTGCACCAAAATATGCTGGTCTGGACAAAGTGAACCCAGGTTCGCTGATTCTGTCGGCAGAAATGATGCTGCGCCATCTGGGCTGGAAAGAAGCCGCCGACTTGGTGATCAAGTCGATGGAAGCCGCCATTGGCGACAAGATCGTGACTTATGACTTTGCCCGTCTGATGGATGGTGCAACTGAAGTGAGCTGCTCTGACTTCGGTAAGGCAATGATCGAACGCATGTAATCGCGTGTTGTCGTGAAAAACCGCAGCTGCCAGCTGCGGTTTTTTTATGCCTCAAGTTGGAAGCGGTTTACCACCAATAAGCGGGTTTCTGCCGCGTGGGAAAGGGCTTCGACTTGCTGATGTGATGCCGAGACCACCGATACCGTGTGATCGGCCCCTTCGGCTAACGCTTCGAGACGATCAGACATGATATGACTGGTACGCGCTTGTTCTTCGGCCTCTTCGGCTAGTTTGCGGAATGCTTCTGCCAACGCCACCACGGCCTGACCAATCCCATCCAACTCACTGACAATAATTTGTCCGTCTTCCACCCCTCGCACGCTGGCCTCGGCCGCTGCACCCACCGCTTCTTGGGCCGCACTGATTTCTGTTTTGACATGCTCAGCCAAGCGTGAGATGTCGGCGGTTGACGCTGCAGTACGTTCGGCTAATTTGCGTACCTCATCCGCCACCACCGCAAACCCACGCCCTTGTTCTCCTGCGCGTGCCGCTTCGATAGCTGCATTCAACGCCAATAAATTGGTTTGGGCGGCAATGTCTTGGATGCTGATGCTAATTCGCTCAATTTCTTGAATACGATTGGCTAATAAATTCATCCTTGCCACAGCATCACGCACCACCTGCCCCGAGTCGGCTAAATCCGCTGCCGCTTTCTTGCCGGTAATCCCTGCTTCATAAGCACGTCGCTCAGCCTCAGTCGCTGCAGTGGCGGATTCTGCCGCGCTGAGCGCCATGTGGTGAACTAGCTCGCCCACTTCTTCAATTTCATTGGCTACCGCCGTCACCGCTTCAGAATGTTCCCGCGTATGTTCACGCACCCGCTCACTCATTGCAGCCAGTTGGCGCGCCCCTTCGTCCAATTCTGCTGCATGTTGCCGGCCATCGAGCAACAAATCGACCAAGGTGTGAATGAAATGATTGAAAGCCTGTGCCACTTCGCCAATTTCATCTTGAGTGCCGACGGGCAAACGCTGGCGTAAATCACCATTAGCCAATAAACCGCAAACCACGCTCATGTGTTTCAAACGGCGCGCCAACGATTGGCTAACCCAAATTTGACTGCCCACAATCAAGAATGCTGATAAAGCCAGCGGAATTAAAATTCCTAAGAAAAGATGGTTAATACGCTGTTTTGCTTGTTCACGTGCCACCACCGCCCGTTTTTGTTCAATCGCAATCAAACCATCAATTTCACTGACCATCGGTGCCATATAAATGCGATAGATTTGTTCAGGAATCGCAATAGCATCTTCGGGGGCCGTGGCCGCAATTTTCACTGCGCTTTGAAATTGTTTGAGGTAGTTCTTCCAGTTTTGATTGATTTGTTCATCCAAACGCTGATGTTCGCTCGGTTCCAGATCATCACGCAGCGCCAGCAATTCAGCCTGAATCAGCTCATCGGTTTGACGCAGCACTTTATCGGTTTCTTCTAAAATCGGATCAGCTCGGGCAACAGAAAGCGCATTGGCTTTGACCGTGGTGAGGCGAAAGATCGCATTTTGCCGTGTTTCATAGTTGGCAAATCGCGCTTCGAGTTGTTGCAGCTGCCACGCATTCCCCCCCATCACCGCCAATAGGGTGAGGGTGGCTAATGCTGCAAGTGCATATAAGCGGGTAGAAATTTTCATTAGAGACACAGCTCCAGACACCATAGCCGGTAGGACTTAGCGCGGTCGAAGTAAGAAAAACGCGCCAAGCCTACGGGGGAGATGTGACAGGATTGTGTCAAAATATGAACGACAAAATGGAAACTTTGCCGCAATGACAAAACAGAATTTTATGACAAATTAAGCCAATCTCTTTATTAAAACAGTGGCTTAACTTATGCGATAAGTCAGTTTTTAATCTTCAGAAAATTGCAATTTTGCTGCTGTTTTTACCAAATTTATCGTTTGATCATCAAGCGATTTGGTTGCAGCTAAGGTTTCTTCTGCGACAGCGGCATTATGTTGTGTCGTGGCATCAATTTCACGCAACGCAGCATTTAAGTTAATAAAACCATCGGCGTGGGTGGCATTGGCACGGGCAATTTCCCCCATCAAACTGTGAACCTGTTCTACCACCGTCACCACTTGCTGTAATGCCACGCCAACCTGAGCTGCACGCTGTTTTGAATCGGCCATTTTGGCAGTCGATTCAGTAATCAAAGCGTCAATTTGGTGGGCCGCATCGACTGAGCGTTGTGCTAAGGCCCGCACCTCGTCCGCCACCACTGCAAACCCACGCCCGGCTTCACCCGCCCGCGCTGCTTCAATAGCCGCATTCAATGCCAACAAATTGGTTTGTTCAGCAATCCCATCCATCACTCCAACAATAGCGCGAATTCGGTCTGAGCTACTGGCCAACATGGCAATTTCTTCGACCAGAGCCGCCATCTGTAGTCCACTGTGAGAGGCCAGCTGTTCCGCTTCACGGCTGATGCTGGCGGCTTGTTGGGTGCGTTCAGCGTTTTGCGCCACACCTTGGCTCATTTCATTGGCACTGGCAGAGATTTCTTCAAGGCTAGAAGCCTGACGCTCGGTGACCATCGCCACTTGGCTGCTGGCGGCGATTAACTGTTGGGTGGCGACTTCTAAGGCCTCACTGCTGCTTTGCACTGTCTCGGCCACAGCAGAAGCGGTGTGTAACATCTCACGCCGACGTTGTTGGGCATAACGCAGCGCACTTTGCATTTGATCAAGCGCGGCTAATAATTCGCCGGTTTCATCGCGGGATTGGATGTCGATACGATTATCAAATTGACCTTGAGCAATCGCAGCGGCAATTTGATTGGCGCGTGCCAAGGGTTGACGCACCATTTGTTTGGCTAACCAGAAAATCAGCGCGCCAACAATCAAGGTCAAAATACCCGTTACCAGAAACACGCGCAGCGTCAGCTGCAAACTCAGTTGATGGAACTCATCTTGGTAAGAAGAGGTGCCAATTAACCAATTCCATGTGGGGGCAATGGCAAAGGCGGCAATTTTCTCTCGCTCACCATCCTGATCTGTCCAGCCATAGGTCAACACCCCTTGTTTGCGCTCCAACATCGCTTGCACCAGCGGGAAACCACGGCTGTCTTTAACCTCTAATAAGCTTTTGTTTTGTTGTGTTGGGTGGATAATTGCTACGCCGTATTTATCACCCGCGCGGGCGTTAATCGCAAAAGCATAGCCGGTGTCACCGACTTTGACTGATTCAATCCGTTTTTTTAAGTCGGCCAAACTTTGGGTAAATTCCAAACCAACAAATAAGGCGCCAATCACCTGCTTCTGTTCATCCAGTAGTGGGTGATAGTGGGTAATGTAATCACGGCCAAACAACAAGGCTGGCCCCCAAAAGGGTTCACCCTTCATCAATGTGGCGTAAGCGGGATGTTGTCGATCAAGCTTAGTGCCAATCGCACGCAAGCCATCTTCTTTTTTCAATGATGTGGTGACGCGTACCAAATCATCACCATCACGGACAAAAATCGTGGCCACGACTGCGCCAGCCAATGTATTGGTAAAGCTATCGACGGTTGAAAAATCATTATTGACTAACTGATGACCCGACCATAAAGCCGGTGCTGTTTCGGTGCCAACAGCAATCCGTTGGGTGGTATCTAATCTAAAATCATCGTCATAACGATCCCGCAACAACTCAGCCATTTGATCGGCGGTTTGGTTTTGGACTTGCGCCACCGACTCCACCATATCCACAATCTGCTGGTTTTGAATGGATAGCCGTTCGACCGTCGCTTGGTCAAGCAACGTGCTGCCAACGCGGTTGATGTAAAAACCGGCAACTAAGGATCCAATGGTAAGAAAGAGAAAAGCCACCAAGCTCAGCTTCGTGGCAATCGAGGCATGGCGTAAAAAAGCAGGTTGTTGCATAGAGGAACACTTTATGAAACAAGAAAACTACTCATTTTAGCTAAAAAATCAAAACCAG
>NZ_JBSQVP010000081.1:0-8454 GCF_055136605.1 Aquaspirillum sp.
TCGTTGCCGGCGATAAAGGGGCTCCACGGCTGGGCGCGAACGGGTGTTTTGGTTTTCCACACTACCGAGAATTGGCCATCAGGACGCACTTCACCAATCATCACCGGTTTATGCAGGTGATGATTTTTCTCGTCCATTTTCAGGGTAAAACAGAAGGTGCATTGACACTGATTCCTGCCATCGCTTTACGCACTGCGTTGACATCGGTGGTACCAGCTTTTTTCACCGCTTCGGCCCACATTTGGATACCGACATAGGTGGCTTCCATCGGATCGTTGGTCACGAGCTTATCGGCGTTAGCCATGCCTTTTTTCTTGGCCCAAGCTTTGTAGTCGGCAATCCATTTGCTGTTGACAGGGTTTTTGACACTCATAAAGTAGTTCCACGCTGCCAAATGACCGACCAACGGTTTGGTATCAATCCCCTTCAGCTCTTCTTCGCCCACCGAGAAAGCGACAACCGGTGTGGTGGTGGATTTCAGCCCTTGGTTGCCAAGCTCTTTATAAAACGGCACGTTTGAATCGCCGTTGATGGTAGAAATCACCGCTGTTTTGCCACCGGCAGAGAATTTTTTGATATTGCCGACAATGGTTTGGTAATCGCTGTGGCCGAATGGGGTGTAAACCTCTTCGATATCGCTGTCCTTCACCCCTTTCGATTTAAGGAAGGCGCGTAGGATTTTGTTAGTGGTGCGCGGGTATACATAATCGGTACCGAGCAAGAAGAAGCGTTTTGCCTCGCCACCGTCTTTGCTCATCAGGTACTCCACCGCAGGGATGGCCTGTTGATTAGGGGCAGCGCCGGTGTAGAACACGTTAGGCGACATTTCCTCGCCTTCGTATTGCACAGGGTAGAACAGTAAGCCGTTGAGTTCTTCATACACTGGCAATACAGATTTACGCGATACCGATGTCCAACAGCCAAAGGTCACCGCCACTTTATCTCGGGTTAGCAACTGACGCGCTTTTTCAGCAAATAATGGCCAGTTCGAAGCGGGGTCAACCACCACCGGTTCAAGCTTTTTACCCAATATCCCACCCTTGGCATTGATTTCATCAATCGTAAACAGGGCCATGTCTTTGAGTGAGGTCTCAGAAATGGCCATCGTGCCAGAGAGGGAATGCAGCACACCGACTTTAATGGTGTCAGCAGCCAATACGGTGGAGGACAGACCCGCAGACAACAAACAGGCGGTAAGGGTGGTAAGTTTCAGAAACAAACGGCGGGTGGTCATGGCGAAGCTCCCTGAGAAAGGTCATCAATGTTTTTGCTGCAATGCAAAAACAGCTTACCCGTGTGCCCAGTTCGCTTAAATACGTCATTTGGCGTACACCCGTGCCGGCCTAACTGCTACGCCATTTGCTCAAGGCCAACGCCGCCGCTGCAGTGCGGGTTTCAACACCTAACTTGCTGAAAATATGTTCTAAATGTTTATTGACCGTGCGGGGGCTCATACCGAGGATATCGGCAATATCGCGGTTGGTTTTGCCTAAGCTCAGCCAATACAACACTTCGGCCTCGCGTTGGGTCAATGGAAAAACCTGCATCAGGCTGAGCATACTGGCTTGGTGATTTTCTTCGCGTAACACCAGCAGCCATTCCCCTTCGGTGGTTTGTTGATGCAGCGATGCCAGTAAACGCCGGCCAGCGGTTTGATAGACCAAAGCCGAGGGCTCTTGCCCATTGAGATAAGCGGTTTGTGCTTGTGCAATCCATTGCAACAGCACAGGCGGGGCGGTGTCACTAAGGCCAAAATAGCTTTCTAACAGCTGGCGCGCCAACGCGGTTTGCCAGACTAATTTACCGCTGGCACTGGCAATCGCTAAAGTGGCTTGACCAAAAGCGTCGAGGGCGGAACTGGCTTGGGTCAGTTGTCGTGCTTGTTGGATATGAACAGCAATCCGCACCAGCACTTCTTGTGGTTTTAACGGCTTGGTCACATAGTCGGCACTGCCAGCAGCAAAGGCGGCTACCACATGCTCACTTTCGGTTAGGCCAGTCATAAACACAATTGGAATCGACCGCGTGTGAAAATTGGCTTTTAATGCCCGTGCCACGCTAAACCCATCCATGCCGGGCATAACCGCATCAAGCAAAATCACATCGGGCAAGGAGCGTTGCGCCCGTTGTAATGCCGACTCACCGTCGGTAGCCACCAACACCATATATCCCGCTTCATCCAACGCATCATGCAATAAGGTTAAATTATCCGGCTGATCGTCCACAATCAGCACCACACCGCAATGGTTCATATCGAATTCCCTGTTGTGGCCAATCCGCGCCGAATCCACTCCCGCAGCGCATCAAACTCAAACCGTTTCACATGTTCGCTTGCCACGGCCACAAATTCAGCGTAGCGCGGGTCGAGCATGGCCAAACGTGCCAATTCTTGTTTCATGCCGCGCACATAGCCCAAACCAGCGGCGTCAAGTAAGGGCAACAGTTCTGCTGCCGGAGGAAAAACCCTTTCTGTTATGGCTGGCACTTCTGGAGTCATGTCCTCCGCCGAATCGGCCAATAACCATGACAGTTGTAAACGTTGACCGATCCAATCTAGCAATTCTTCAATTCGAATTGGCTTTAGCAAAAAGTCCTCGCTGGCAATCCCGACATCGTTTTCTTGCCCTTTTTCAAACGCATTGGCCGAGATAATCGCTAATTGGCAGTCGGTTAATTGCTTTTGTCGCAACACGCGCAATGCCTGCCAACCATCCATTCCCGGCATGGCCAGATCCATCAATACTAAGTGCGGTTTCAACTCATCGACGCACGCCAAACACGCCTCACCGCTGGCAGCTTGACTGACTTCAAACCCCAACTGCGCCAGCATGGTTGCTAACATTTCGCGATCGGTATCCTCATTATCCACCAGCAAAATACGCCGCCGCGCACCGAGATAGCCGACACGATTCCGCCGTGGCAGTTCTTTTGCCGCCACCGCCGCGTGGACATACGGCAAAAATAAGCGCACCGTGAAGTGGCAACCTTCGCCCACACGACTCCGCAAAGTCAGCTCACCGCCCATTAAATCCGTCAGCATTTTGCTGATGGTTAAACCCAAGCCCGTGCCACCAACACCACTACTGGCGGCACGCTCAAAGGGTTCGAAAATTCGCATTTGTTCGGCTTGTGCAATCCCCGGTCCAGTATCAATCACTTCAAAGGTCGCCATATCACGGCGGTAATGCAAACAAAACCGCACGCCACCACGGCGAGTAAATTTCACCGCATTGCCTAATAAGTTAATTAAAATTTGCCGCAGCCGTTTTTCATCAGCACGCACCACCGCAGGTAAATGTACAGGGCCGCTAAAAGTAAAATCTAAGCCCTTATTGCGGGCTTGTAGCTCGAACATCGCCACCAGTTGTTGAATAAATGCCGCAAAATCTAAGGCGCGAGTGTCTAAGCGCAATTTGCCGCTTTCAATTCGAGCAATGTCCATCGTGCCTTCAATCACCGACAATAAATGGTCACCACTGCGCTGTATCACCTCTACCGCTTGCCGGCGGTGGGGGGGAATCGTGGCGTCGGCGGCCAAAATTTGGGCATAGCCCAAGAGACTATTCAGCGGTGTGCGTAATTCATGGCTAATGGACGAGATATAACGGCTTTTTGCCTGATTGGCTTGTTCTGCCGCATGGCGGGCACGTTTTAACTGTTCATCGGTACGGCGGTGAGAATCGATTTCTTGCATTAACAAGGCTGTTTGTCGATCCGATTCTGCCTGTGCCACTTCACGACTGCGTGCCGTTAATACCATCCACCATGCCACCACCCCACTGACCAACACCAAAGCCGCCAGTAACCGCAAAAATAAAGCAGGCAAGGCTTCGGCATACAGCGCATTGGCATTTTGCCATTCAATGTAATACAGCAAACCCAAGATCAAACCCAACACACTGACAATGCCAGCCATCAGCAATAAGTAGTGGGCCAAGCCATGCGCCAAATAAGGATGTAACGCCCGTGGCAACAGAGTATGCAAACAAGACATCCATTGTGCTGATAAACGGGCTTGTGGTTTACAACGATCACCACAACGCACATCTAAGGTGCAGCAAAGCGAGCAAATCGACCCTTGGTAGGCAGGACACGTTGCCATATCCGCCGCTTCGTACGATTGTTCACACACCACACATTGCAGTTGTGTGGCCGAGGCAGCCGGAGGGTGGGGTTGACGCGCTAGGTAATAACGACCTCGGGTTAGCCATGCCAATAAAGGCGCCGACAAGAACGACACCAACATCGCCACAAAAGCGGAAAACGGTTGAATGTCCTCGCCAAACAGCCCAAGGTGAGCTGCGATAGATAATATTGACGCCAATAACATCGCCCCCACGCCGACGGGATTGATGTCATAAAGATGGCTGCGCTTAAACTCAATCCCTTTTGGACTCAAGCCAAGCGGTTTGTTCAGCACCAAATCCGCCACCACCGCCATCATCCAAGAAATGGCAATATGCGAATACAAGCCCAATACCTGCCCCAACGCATGAAACACTTCCAGTTCCATCAGCATCAGGGCAATCGCTAAATTAAACACCACCCACACCACCCGTCCGGGGTGGCTGTGCGTCAGACGAGAAAAGAAATTCGACCACGCCAAAGAACCTGCATAAGCATTGGTGACATTGATTTTTAACTGTGAAATCACCACAAATACGGTGGTGACGGCAATCGCTATCGCGGTGTGGTCAAATACATACGAAAAACCAATTAAATACATCTGGTTAGGATCAACCGCTTTGTCAGCGGCCACACCATTACGCAGCGCTAAATAGGCCAATAACGCCCCGCCCAACATTTTCATCACTCCCGGCACCACCCAACCCGGCCCACCGACAATCACCGCCAACCACCACCGCCCCGCTTACCTGCCTCTGCTGCTGGCATAAAACGCAAATAGTCGGCCTGTTCGCCCATTTGAGTAATCAGCGCAATGCCGACTGTTAATGCCGCACCAAACAGGTGCCAATCAAAACCGGCTGGGGCAGTATGTGCACCGGTGTATTGCCATAAACCGGTCAGGGCATCAGGGGCATGCCATAAGACAAACAGATAAGGCAGTAGCAATAACACCGCCCAAAGGGGTAAGGTCCATTGTTGTAAGCGACTAATCACCGTGACCCCGTGCATCACCAACGGCAATACCACCAAAGCACAGACCAAATAGCCCCATGCCGGTGGCAGGCCAAACCCCAGTTCTAGCGCATAGGCCATGATGGCGGCTTCGAGGGCAAAGAAAATAAAGGTAAATGAGGCATAAATCAGCGAGGTGATCGTTGAGCCGATATAACCAAATCCGGCACCACGGGTCAGCAAATCCATATCAACGCCATAGCGCGCAGCGTAGTAGCTGATCGGCAACCCAGCCAAAAAAATAATTAACCCGGTGGCTAAAATCGCCCAAAACGCATTGAGAAAGCCCGTTTGCACCATCATGGTCGCGCCAACGGCTTCTAACACTAAAAAAGCAGCCGCCCCACCAGCAGCAGTATTGGCCACTTGCCATAGCGACCAACGGCGGAAACGCTGCGGGGTAAAGCGCAGCGCATAGTCCTCGAGCGTTTCGCTGGCAACCCAGCGGTTATAGTCGCGACGGAGGGTCACAATCGGCGGTGGGGATGAAGTTGGGCGGTCCATACCCAGCAAAGCCAGCAAAAACCCTGCCATCGGTTTTGTTTCTCACATCAAGCTAGTTCATAATCGCGGCTGAACTTATCTTGATTAGGATTGTGCCTTATGTCATCCAGCATCAGCTTGGCCCGTTTTCTGGCAACCGCCCAACAGCAACAACACCTCGACCATGATTTAGCCGCCTTAATTAGCGCTGTGGCGCGTACCTGTGTTTCCATCAGTGATGCCGTTAACCAAGGGGCATTGGCAGGTGTGCTGGGTGAAGCCGGCACCGGCAATGTGCAAGGGGAAGATCAGAAAAAATTAGATGTGATTGCCAATCAAATGTTGCTCGATGGTCTGGCATGGACAGGATTACTCAGCGGCATGGCTTCGGAAGAAATGGAACATGCCAGCCCCATTCCAGCCGAATATCCACAAGGCCCTTACTTATTATTGTTCGATCCTCTCGATGGCTCGTCCAATATTGATGTCAACATTTCGGTTGGCACCATTTTCTCGATTTTGAAGCGTGGTGAAGGTGAGTTGGAATCGCAATTCTTACAAGCAGGCAGCCAACAAGTGGCCGCCGGTTATGTCTTGTACGGGCCACAAACCATGTTGGTGCTCAGCACGGGTCAGGGGGTGCAAGGCTTTACCTTGGATCGTCATTGTGGGGAATTTATCCTGACTCAAGCCAATATGACCATCCCAACGGCGACAAAAGAATTTGCTATCAATATGTCGAATCAACGCCATTGGGAAGCACCGGTACAGCGTTATGTGGCGGAATTACTGGCTGGCAAAACGGGTGTCCGTGGGAAAGACTTTAATATGCGCTGGGTGGCCTCGATGGTGGCAGAGGTACATCGTATTTTGACCCGTGGCGGCATCTTTATGTACCCACGCGATGCCCGTGACCCAAGTAAACCCGGCAAGCTGCGCTTGATGTATGAAGCCAATCCCATGTCCTTTTTGGTAGAACAAGCCGGTGGTGCAGCGACCAATGGCCGCGAGCGGATTGTATCGTTACAACCAGAAGGCTTACATCAGCGGGTATCGGTCATTCTCGGTTCGAAAGAAGAAGTCGAACGGGTCACGCAATATCATTTTGAGTAATACAGCATGACAGAGATGTTAAGTCTAGGATTTGCTGGGCTTGGTCTGATGGGCCAGCCGATGGTGCGGCGGTTGTTAGCAGCAGGGTTTACCGTGCAAGTGTGGAACCGCCACCCAGAAAAAGCCGCAGCGCTCTTGGCACTTGGTGCAACATGGGCAGAGACACCACAGGCATTAGCAGAACAATGCGATGTGGTGATGTTGTGTTTAGCTGATACGGCGGCAGTGGAACACGTGGTGTTCGGTGAACACGGTTTAATTCATGCCCAGTTAGCGCAGGCACGTTTTTTGGTGGATTTTTCCAGTATCACACCAGACGCCACCCGCCGCTTTGCCGCACAAGTCACCGAACAACAACCCTTTCAATGGATTGATGCGCCAGTGTCCGGTGGTGTAGTCGGTGCCGAGCAAGGCAGTTTGGTCATTATGGCCGGTGGCGATGCCGACGCCATCACGGGTTTAACACCGGTATTTTCAGCGTTATCTAGCCGTGTGACGCGAATGGGTGATGTGGGCAGCGGTCAGGTAAGCAAATTGTGTAATCAGTTGATAGTCGCTGCCAATGCGGTGTTGATTGCCGAAGCAGTCGCTTTGGCGGAGCAAGCTGGCGTAGACCCGCATTTATTGGCCCCTGCGCTGGCGGGGGGGTTTGCCGATTCCAAACCGTTTCAATTACTTACCCCACGCATGGCACAAGGGCAATATGAGCCGGTGCAATGGAAGGTGGCGACATTATTGAAAGATTTACGCAACGCCCTCGACAGTGCACAACAAACGGGGTTGACGCTGCCGGTGGCCAGTCAAGCCGCTGCACAATTGGCACACCATGCCGAGGGTTTTGGTGTGCAAGATTTATCCACCTTGATTGAACTGTATCGAAAGGCCAGATAATGCTGCGATTTGCTGCCAATCTCTCGCTGATGTTTACGGAAGTGCCTTGGGCAGAGCGGTTACACGCGGCACGCATGGCCGGCTTTGACCGCGTGGAAATTCAGTTTCCTTATGCCATTCCATTGAGTGATTGGCAGCAATGGCAACGAGAAAGCGGCGTTGAAATTGTTTTAATCAACGCGCCGGCTGGTGATTTGATGAGTGGTGGCGCGGGTCTTGCCGCTGTCGCAGGACAAGAACAAGCCTTCCAAGCCGGTATTGAACAAGCCCTACGTTATGCCGAGGGCTTGGGGGTGAGTTGTGTCAATGTTTTGGCGGGTCGGTTAGCGCCCGATCATCAAACAGCGCAAGCATGGGCATTGTTGACACAGAATGTGCAATACGCTTGTCAACGCTTTGCCGAGCATCTCGATTGCACGCTCACCAGCGAAGCGATCAACCCATTTGATATGCCGGGGTTTTTGGTGAATCGCGGGGAGGATATGCTACGGTTGCTGGAGTTAGTCGATTGTCCTAACTTTGGTCTTCAGGTCGATATCTACCACTTTGCTCGGCAACAGCTGCCTATTTTGCCTTTTATCGAACAGCATTTATCGCAGTTAGCACATATTCAGTTTGCCGATTGCCCCGGGCGACGCGAGCCGGGGTCGGGTGAATTGGATTTTGTTGAGATTTTCAGCGCCATCGACCGCTTAGGTTATTGTGGCGTTGTGGCTGCGGAATACCATCCTTCAGTGCAAACTGAACACACACTGTTTTGGTTAGAAGTCGATTAGCCAAAACAGACAACCAACTCATGGTGCGTCGCCCTTTCGCGGTGACAGCACC
>NZ_JBSQVP010000082.1:0-8284 GCF_055136605.1 Aquaspirillum sp.
CGATTGGGCTGCCGGTGATGTTATCTATTGGTATGATCCACTTCCGCCAATTCTTGGCCGGCGCACATGCCATGGATTGCCATTTCTTTAGCGCGCCTTTTGCAGAGAATGCGCCCGTGCTGCTGGGATTGCTAGGGATTTGGTATAACACTTTCTACCGTGCACACACCCATGCCGTGATGCCATACGATCAGGGACTGTCACGCCTACCCGCCTATCTACAACAACTGGATATGGAGTCGAACGGCAAGCGGGTTGGTCGTTGTGGGGCACGCTTGGACTTTAATACGGGGCCGATTATTTGGGGCGAGGTCGGCGTTAACAGCCAACATGCTTTTTTCCAGCTACTACATCAAGGCACCCGCCTAGTGCCATGTGATTTTATTATTCCTGCCTGTGAACATGGCACACTCAAAACCCACCATACCGCTATGTTGGCCAACTTTCTAGCACAGACTGAAGCTTTGATGCGGGGAAAAAACGAAGCAGAAGTGTTAGCAGAATTCGGTACAAAACTGCCTGACAATATTGATATATTACTGCCACAAAAAGTATTTCCTGGCAATCAACCATCAAATACCTTAATTTTAGACAGTTTAAACCCGTATAATCTGGGTATGTTGTTAGCGTTGTATGAACACAAGGTGTTTGTACAAGGTGTGATCTGGGGCATTAATTCTTTTGATCAATGGGGCGTGGAGTATGGCAAACAATTGGCCCGCAAAATTGAACCTGAGCTACGCGCAGTAGAATTGCCCAACTTGCAACACGATGCGTCAACCAATGGATTGATACGCCATATTCACCAACTACGACAACAACGGAAATCGCTGCTATGACCCTACAGGCCTCTTTAGCAAATGAAATCCAACACAGCGCACACCAGTTAGCCCAACAACTGTTACAACGCGGTGAAACGGTTGCCACTGCAGAGTCATGCACCGGCGGTCTGATTGCAGCAACGTTAACAGAGATGGCTGGTAGTTCTGCGTGGTTTGGTTGGGGAATCGTCAGTTATGCCAATGAAGCCAAGCAGCAATTGTTACAGGTCAAGGCTCATACCCTCGCTACGGATGGCGCTGTCAGTCAAGCGGTGGTCGAGCAAATGGCAACCGGCGTGCGCCAGCTCAGCGGCGCAAACTGGGCTGTCGCTGTTTCAGGAATTGCAGGGCCCAGCGGCGGTTCGGTAGAGAAGCCAGTGGGTACAGTGTGGATTGCTGTGGCAGGGGCACAAGGCTGCACGAGCAGTTGTCATCTCTTTACGGGTGATCGACAACACATTCGCGCCCACACCGTTTTGACGGCCTTGCAACAACTACAACAACAGATCGCATTGACTGTGTCAGACAATCAATAGCGTTTTGATAACCCCTTATTTTTAGGTGGCGCTAATATGTCTTTTTGGGCGAAATGGTCGCGCCAGGCGACTGCTGATGCTGCGGCGAGTAGCAATCACGATGTGATTCTGACTTTACAACTGAATGGAAACGCGCTCAGCAGTCAGGCATTGAGCCCGTGGGGAGACCTACAACAGCTCAGTTTGGTCTTAGCTTTTGTCTCACCACATCTCAATATGCAGCAGGTGGGACAACAATTACGACGATTATTCCCGCCCCAAGTTAAATTAGGCTTAATCAGTACCGCTGGTGAGTTGTGCCAATCTGCACAGATTGCTGCTGGACAAAGCTGCTCGCCTTATTTAGCAACCCCACAACAAGGCTGGCATCATGTCGTCTTAGCTGGTTTTTCACGACATATTTTCAGTCACGTCGATTTACATTGGGTTCCCTTGCCAAGTGAAGATATTCGACGCGGTACGCCACAATTAAGCCGTGAACAGCGGTTACAACAATTGGAAACGCATCTTGGGCGTTTGCGTCCTAGCTTCAACATTGATGACCGCGATACCTTGGCATTAACCTTTTTTGATGGTTTGGCAGGCGCCGAGAATTTGTTTATGGAAGCGCTTTATCATACCGAACGTTTTCCATGCTTATTTATTGGCGGTTCAGCAGGTGGCCTACTCGACTTTAAGCACACTTGGTTATCCGATGGTGAAAAGGTTTTCGAAAACCATGCTTTAATGGTGCTCTGCAAAACAGCACCAGACATTCGCTTTGGGGTGTTCAAAAGCCAAAACTTTACGCCCACCACCACCCGCTATATTGTCGCTGATGCCGACCCCCTTCGCCGTACCGTCAGCCGTGTATTCAACCCACAACAGCAACAGCTCCATTCTTTCATCGATGTCTTATGTCAAGACCTACGCACCACACCTGAACAATTAGCAAAACAATTTGAACAACACGCTTTTGCAATTGAGTTAGGCAAAGAACACTATATCCGTTCCGTGGCACAAGTTAATTTACAAAAACAAGAAATTGCTTTTTATTGTGATATTGAGCCGGGCGATCAACTTGTGCTGATGAAAACCACCGACTTTATTCGCCAAACACAAGACGATTATCAACGCTATGCCCAAGGCAAACCGAAACCGATTGGGGCTATTTTTAATGATTGTGTTTTAAGACGTTTATTTAATCAAAGCCAGCTTAATCAGTTAACGGTTTTTAAAGATACCCCAATTGCTGGTTTTACGACATTTGGTGAACTACTGGGTATTAACATCAATCAAACCCTTTCTTCCGTCTTTTTCTATCGCGTGGCACAAGGTGAACCTTTTAACGATGCGATGATGGATCACTTTACCGTTCGATATGCCAATTTCCAAAATTATTTCACCAGAAGACAGTTAAAACGATTGCAAATGGTAGATACCATTCGCCAAAGTGTGATTCAACAACTCGACCAGTTCCGCATGTTAAGCACAGAGGCACAGGCATGTTTGCCAGAAATGCAGAACTACTTACAAGAGTCAGGCAGTTTATTAACGCAATTAAATCAAGATATTAGTCAATACAGCAGCGAAATTGAACACAGTGTCAGCGAAGCCAATCAACTATCAGAGCGGATGCAAACTTTGGTGATGGGGGCGGCAAAAATTGAGGAAATTTTGACTCAAATTGCCCGCATTGCAGAACAGACTAATTTATTGGCATTGAATGCAGCAATCGAAGCGGCTCGTGCAGGGGAAGCCGGGCGCGGTTTCGCTGTGGTGGCGGATGAGGTACGCAAGTTAGCAGGTAATACCCAATCCAATTTAACGTCGACCCAACAATCGGTTCAAGCAGTGTTAAGTGGAATTGATGGCCTCAAACTGGCATTAGCTGAGACCACCTCACACATTGCCAACATGGCAGAGGGCAGCCGCCATGTATCTGGTCAAGTCTCGGCACTGGCCACACGCGCCACTGCCGAGTCAGGCCTACTCGCTGAACAAATCCGCCAAATCCACGATCATTCGCTGATGTTAGAGGGGATTGACCATGCACTGCGCCAGCTAGAGGCCTTACAACTTTAACGTGGTGGGCGGTGGAATGTAACCGGTTGCACCGGAATCAGCGACGGTGGGGGCGATTTGAAAATATGACTTTTCATCTTGCCCATCACATGCATTTCACAGGGACGACATTCAAATTTGAGGGTGTAGGTGTCGTTACCCGATTTCAAAATCATCGGATCAGCACGCACTTGCCCCATCACCCCTTGTACCCCTTTAGCTTGCTTGGGACAGAGATGATAGGCAAAACGCAGACAATGTTTGGTAATCATCAAACTGACTTCGCCCGGTTCTTCATGTGCTTCATAAGCCGCAGCAATCAGTTCCACACCATGCTTACGATAAAAGGCCCGCGCTTTCTCGTTATACACATTGGCCAAGAATGACAGTGAAGTTTCTGGGTAAGGAAAAGGTGGCTCGGTGGGTGGTGTCGGCGCTGGACGTTGCCACGCAGCCAGACGGGCGGCAAGCAATGCCTCTATTGCCTGTCGGCGTAGCTTATTCAGTTGTGAACTGGGAATAAACCATGATTCAGACGTAGCAAGGGTCAATTGCTCAAGATGAAAGAGCGTATTACCAAAACGAGATAATCCGTCTTCAAGGTTTTGGCGTGCTTTATCCGCCTGCTGTGCAGGGACTTTATCACACACCAAATGAGCTGTTACCGTCACCCCATCCTCATCTTGCAACGACAACGCCACGCCATCCGCACTGTCTTGTAAACAGGCTTGAACAGCAATAGTGCGTTGTGCCGAGGCTTTGGTCAGCGCCATTTCCCAAGCATGGTCACGGTTACGCGACAACAAAGTGCCCACTTTCAAGCCACGCAAGCGGGAAACCATTTCGTTTGGCCAAATACGCCAAATTTGACCGTCTTCACTGGCACGCTGCCACTTGGCTTGATTGGCCTGTACCCCAATCACTTCCCGCTTAAAAGTGTAATTTAAACCATCACCATTCGAGAGTGTCTCTTGGGTTTCCACCTCTAACCAATCCTGCCCCACCGCCACCACATGCCCCAGTGGCAACCCCACATATTTTGGCGAATCAAATGCACCAATATCGATTTTTCGGGCAGTGGCAAAATAATCTGTGCTACCGCGATGAAAGGTTTTATCAGGGTTTGGTGTAAATAAAATCTCTGTTTTTCCACTTGAAGCCCGACACCATTCAGGATGATGGTTTAAAATTTGATCTAATTGCTGGCGGTAATGGGCAGTGATATTTTTAACATACGCCATTTCTTTATAACGGCCTTCAATTTTAAACGACCGTATTCCAGCCAATAATAAGGCTTCAAGATTCGCTGTTTGATTGTTGTCTTTCATCGACAACAGATGTTTTTCAAAAGCCACCACCCCACCATTGGTATCCGTTAAGGTGTAGGGTAAGCGACAGGCTTGCGAACAATCGCCACGATTGGCACTGCGTCCAGTTTGTGCATGACTGATATTGCATTGCCCTGAAAATGCGACACATAACGCGCCATGAATAAAATATTCTAGCGAGACATGCTCTGGCACCGCTTGTCGTATTGTCGCGATTTCTTGGATATTTAATTCACGTGCCAAAACCAGCTGACTAAAACCACTGTGGGCCAAAAAACGGGCTTTTTCTGGATGACGAATATCACATTGGGTTGAAGCGTGTAGCTGAATTGGTGGTAAATCGAGTTCAAGCAAGCCCATATCCTGGACAATCAGCGCATCAACACCTGCCTCATAACATTGGTAAATCAAACGGCGGGCGGCTTCGAGTTCGGCATCATGCAAAATCGTGTTCAGGGTGACAAAAATTCGGGCATGATACTGATGGGCAAAACGGCATAAGGCAGCGATATCTTCGATTGAGTTGGCCGCATGTTCACGAGCCCCAAAACTTGGCCCACCGATATAGACAGCATCCGCGCCATGTAGAATCGCCTCACGGCCAATTTCGGCGGTTTTTGCCGGCGCGAGCAATTCGATTTGATGGGGTAACAAACTCATAAAAATCACTTTCTTGAAAAAATCACTGCCATCTTTAGCCAAACCACTGACCACACAGAGGGCTTACGACAACAGAAATCGAGCAATAGAGTGGCAATTATAAGCGTTTATTTTGAGGTCGACCATGATACAAAATTTCTTATGTCATTAAAAATGAAAAGATAAGCAAAAATCATTTATCTCGGCTTATTGGCACAAAAACTAAATTTAGTTTTTATGGTATGATGATGCACTTTATCAGAACAATCGAATTTATCAGCAATGCCTGACGCAAAAAGCATACGCTTTGTGTTAACACAGATAAAATAAAGCCAATCATGGCTAGACTTCACACGAGACAGGAAAGATATTGTTAAATCACGTGGATAGCGTGCTACAGAAAGGAGTATCGAGAGACTCAGTGTGAATCCACACGAGACTATCCTCTTGTCAGCAAGATCATTGCAACAAGCTCTCTCGCGCAAACAGATGAAAACTATCTTTATCGTTGATGATTCGCCCACCATCCTTCTCAGCGTTTCAGCCATTCTGACCAAAGCAGGCTATACGGTCGAAAAAGCCTCTAACGGCCAAGATGCCCTCGCCCGTTTTCGTGGTGGCATTAAAGCCGATCTGCTGATTACCGACTTAAATATGCCGGGAATGAATGGGTTGGAGCTCATTAAAGAGGTGCGGCAATTGCCAAATTATCGTTTTATGCCCATTCTGTTCTTAACGACTGAATCACAACAAGCACGGCGTGCCGAAGCCCGTGCGGCAGGGGCTTCGGGTTGGTTAGTAAAACCCGCCTCTGCTGACGACTTACTCAACACCATTAAATTGGTTTTACGGTGACATTGCTATGAGCCTCCCATCCTCACATACTTCCGCCTCCACCGAAACGATTTCTTTCCAAGGGCGCAGCACTGCTTTAGCGGTGGTTACCGCGTTAGTATGCGGTTTGGGGGTGTATTTACTCTACGAACCTTTCCATGAACAGTTTTTGCCTGCCGTTGGACTCAGTACCCGTCTAGGCGATGCTCTCGGTTCGGTCATCTTGGTATTTGTTGGCTATGGTGTAAGACGCTTGGTCTCGCTCTTGTTGTTCCGAGACACCATGCTCGGTCTAGAGCATGTCAAAAAACAAGTCGAAGAAGAAAATGCCCAAGTCCATCAATGGATGGGGCTGATTGCCGAGCAGTTGGCTAATGTTCCCAAATATAACTCGGTACTACGACAACAGCTCAACACGGTGATTCAAGAGACCGAAAACGCCGCCTACTCCATCACCGAACGCTTACAAACCATCGATCAGGTGGTCACTCACCTTCAGCAGTTTGTCAATGAAAGTGCTGCCCGTTCAAACCGTTTGGCTGAAGAATCAGAAGATGAAATTGCAGTCAATCAGCGTTTGATTGCAAATATGGATGACTATATCCAACAACGCCTTGATTTTACTCGTGAAGAGCAATCACGAATCAAAGTGGCAGTCGATCAAGCGCGGTCGTTAGAAGAATTGGTCAATTTGATTCGTGGCATTGCCAGCCAAACCAATCTATTGGCCTTAAATGCAGCGATCGAGGCGGCACGCGCAGGCGAGGCCGGACGCGGCTTTGCTGTGGTCGCCGATGAAGTGCGTAAGCTTTCCGCAGAAAGTGAACAGGCAGTCTTGCGGATTAACGAGGGGATTCAAGCCGTTGCGACCACGATTGAAGAGCAATTCAACTCGAAACTGATTGCCACCAATATCGAAGGTGAACGCACCACCTTACAAAGCTTTTCTCATCAATTAAATGAGCTTAATACCGATTATGCAAACTTGCTGCAATCTCAAAATGAGATGATACGCACCATTCGTGAGAGCAGCGATACCCTTGCCAATATGTTTATGGATGCACTGGCAAATGTTCAGTTCCAAGATGTTTCTCGTCAAATGATCGAACATGTGATGAGCGCGCTGGAAAAACTCGATCAACATGCCATAGATTTGCAACAACGCCTTGCACGCGGTGCACCACTCGAAGCAGCCGACCTACCGCAACTACAAGCCACATTAGAAGCTGTGTATGGCAGTTATGTGATGCAACAGCAGCGAGATACCCATCAACGCGCACTCAATCAAACTTCATCTGGCAATCACAGCAGTGGAGGTGGGGGTGGCAGCAAAGTTGAGTTGTTTTAGTGAGCCAAATGATGTTTAAGCCAGCACAAGACCTGACCATCTACCATGTTGCAGCATTAAAACAACAGTTGGAACAGTATTTGGCACAATCACCAAGCGATATGATTTTAGACTTATCCGCTGTGCAAGATATGGACAGCGCTGGCTTACAGTTTGTGTTATTGACACAACAAGAGGCAAAGCGGCGGCAGTTGGCACATGCACTGCATCACCCTACCGTCGCCATCAAGCAACAACTGGCCTTCTTGCGACTCACACCGGTGTTTACGTTCGAGGAATAAGATAGCTCATGGATGAATTATTGGCCGTTTTTGTGCAAGAAAGCCGTGAGCAGCTGCAAGCACTCGAAGCCGGTTTAATTGCACTTGATCGTGGTGACCACGACCCAGATACCCTCAATGGTGTCTTTCGTGCTGCCCACACCATCAAAGGCGGTGCAGGGGTGGTGGAATGTGACTTTATTGTCGAATTTACCCATGTCGTTGAAAACACCTTAGACGCGCTCCGCAATGGCAGCCGAGAACTCTCCCCACCCTTAATTGCGGCCTTGTTGCAATGTAGCGATCATCTGTCAGATTTACTCGACTTACTCGAACAGAGCGCCACCCCCGATGCCGAGTGCCTAGCACGCGGCCAACAGCGCCTAGCCAACCTAGGCAACCCCACCGCCCCCACGCCAACACCTACTGCTGCTGCAACGCCGCCAGTGGCCGCCAATAGCGACCGACATTGGCA
>NZ_JBSQVP010000083.1:0-8276 GCF_055136605.1 Aquaspirillum sp.
TGATGTGCTCGCCGGCGTAACCGTTCGGGGTTGCTTTTCGATTGCACCCGTCTAACCACCCGATATTGAACACCAGCAGGAACAGCTAAAATGTTACCCAACTGACAATGGTCGCGCATGCCTGTTAGCCAATCACTGGCCATGAACGCCAACAATTTTTCTTCAGAAGCATGTAAACGCAACCAGCTACCCAAACGGGTTGCAGTGTGTTCGGGAAAGCTTAAGCCAATTTTGCCCTCTCCCTGTGTGACCAATCCCCGATGCAATTTTCCAAATAAAGCTTTCAACAAAATGGGCTGAGAAAACTCAGGATCGGGCAAAATTCGAATATCAAGATAGTGATTCATGCGGGTTTAGTCCTTGTCACCAAATACGCCACCGCGAATCAAGGTGGCCATGACGTAATGCTGGTTTTCAACTGAAGGCGCTTGGTCTTTCAACACCCAACTATCAAGCAAATAATAAAAATCGGCTTTTTGTTTAGGTTGACGATAGGCCTTGCCTTGTGATGTAACTGAACCATAGGGCTCAACAGCAATCGGGCTAGGGTTGATATCGCTGTCATCATCTTGTGGATACCAAGTATCGATGGTGCGCAGCGCGTTACTGATTTTTTGGCTGTGCATCCCTGCAACGCCATTAACAACATACAGCGTCTTGCTTTTATCCCCTTTGCCCTTGTCCAAAATCAATTCTTGCGAAGGGTAGACCTCTTGCCCATCACCCACCCGCACAAAAGCCACCACGTCTAACAGAACATGGGCTTTGCCTGATAAGCCTTGTTCAATCACGTTGGCCAGTGTGTCTAATTCCGTTGCCTGATCTGCTGGGACATCGAAATTGCGCAAAGAAAAATCGAGGGCATCAAAACGCCATTGCTGTTGAATTTCACCCTCGGCACGGCGGGTAATGTCGACCACAATTTGCTCTGCCCCAATGCGATTGCGCCACAGAAAACGGCCATTAGCCAAGTTAATTGCATAGCGCCGCGCCAATTCGCCAAACCCCTGCGTCTCGACATAGCTTTTCACCGTTGCTTGTAACTTATGCTGATAATCAAGATTGTTGCAGGCCGAAGGTTCGCCTGCACCGGCCAACACGCGCAAGGTAAAACGCACCCGTAGGGTATCTGCATCATTTGGCAAGCTGGCTACATCAACAGTTTGTAAATTTGGGTTTTGGATTTGTGCATCGAGTTTGGCAGGGTCTTGATCTTTTGTCGAAAGACGATTCGAAATGGTGCCGCGCACAGATTTTTCGTGGACAACCACATCGGGCCACAGATTGCCTTGTGCCATGTTGCTCCATTGCCCTGCTTTGAATAAAGCATCCGAGGCATCTAATTTACGTTCAAAAGCCAAAACAGAGGCGGTTTTTAAAGCATCGTTCTTTGCCATGTGAAAAATTCCTTATGCAGAAAATGTGTTTGAGTCGGTATAGAAATTGACACAACGGTATAACCCTGTGTCAGGTTCTGCTTGATAGCGCCAAAGCATCTGTGAAAAAGACGTTAAACGGTGAGGGGCAATCCATTCCCCTAAGGAATACAAACACTCGACAAAGCGGGTGGGGGTTTCCGCATCGCGAGTATTCGCTACTTCTCCAACGGCATGGAGTGGTGATAATCCTGCATAACCAATTGGCAGCGGTACCAACCAACCGGTTGCAGGTTTGTGCACCCGCCATTCGACAGACTCGGGGTCAGTGGCGTTGTGGGTAAACGGGGCTATGTTCAGTTGTGTCAAATCCAACAGGGCATCTAACACCGTTGTGTTTGGGGGGAGGGTATTGAGATGTTTGAGTAATTTATCCGGACGGTGTACCAAAGCGAAGCCGGGCAAAAGGCTATAACGCTGCTTTTTGAAAAAGGCGTCTTGTTCGGTTTGTTGTTGTGGTACGGTTTTCCAATAAGCCCGTTGTTGCTCTCCCCACGGCAAGATACTGCCCCCCGCAAAACGCATCGCATTCACTTCTGTATGAACGGCTTGAATTAACGGTGTTGTTTCTGTATCACCAAACAATTCATCTTTGACTGCGATAACGAGGCTGATGTCTAAATGAACCCGCCCTTCCTCCACGATTGTGGCCGGTGTCCCATCCTTATTGACAGGGTTTCGGTTGAGATGAAAGACATATTGATATTTGCTGGCTAGACGGGTGACTTGTGGTTCAAAGCGATGGCATACCACACCGACCCCAGCAAACCCTTTTTCTAACACGCCAGCTGCCAATAGCTTGCGCTCGAGCGCATGGGCAAAGCCTAAAAACGCTGATGGCGGAGGAAACCCCCAAGAGAAAGGGCCAGAAATGGCATTGGCGTTTTGGATCTGCAAATGGGGTAACACCAACAAACCAGCGGTGTCCAATTGAGGGTTACGCATGGTTCAAACTCCAACGGATGATTTGTAGGCGATCTTCCAACACGGTTTGCCATGCCTGCGCTTCGGCATCGCCAAAGTGCAGCTGTTTGTGATTTTTGTCTAAGGCACTGTTTAACCAATTCGCAAAATTTTGCGTGATTTCATCCAACCATTGCCCTTGGCGGCGGTGATTGGCAAAGTCCTCATCTTCATGCCCACGCTCAGGATCAAGCCAATATTGCTCTGCCTCATCCAACATACTGTTTTTGCTCCAGCCGGCGGGCAAGGCTTGTAATTCTGCGGTGTATTGCAACAATTCATCACAAATGTCATCAATCAGTGTGGCGCGGGCCTTACGAATGGCGACATTGTTGTAATCCCCTGCGTTTCCCAACAGGTTTTTCAGGGCATTGAGTGTGAATCTGACATTTTTTCGGCGGCCAAATAGCGAAAAGATGCTGCGTTGTTGCAAGGGGGCTTGAATGGTATGTTGGCTTTGCCAAGTTGGTGGACACGAGGCCAAGAGCCAATTTTCGCCGTGCCGCTCACTGTTTAATTGGCTGATGTTCTGTGGTTTCGTGCCGCCAAAATGCTGCGTTGCTAGGTTCGGATAATCCCGATAACCGTGATCGTGATGTTTTTTCATTCTGCGGGCCTCGCGGGCGGCCTTGGCCTCGTCAGAAAAACGGTCTCGGCGCATCGTATTCCAAACATGATGGGCCAAAGAGGTTGGAAACAGGGGTAGCAACAGATGGTAAGTACCATCGGATAAGGGCCAATAGATTTGCTTGCTTAGCTTGTGGCTGGCCAATTCGCCTTTTGGCTCTGGTAAAGTAGCAAATGCTGCACGCCAGTTTTCTGCTTCTTGTGTTTCTCCGCCGGCGTATTCACAAAATACCTCTATTAACGCTGGATGTTCAGTGAGGCATAAATCTAAGACCGTTTGCTCGGCGACTTTTAAACGTAGAAATTTGTAAACGTCCAAAGCTGCTGCATTACCGACAACGTCCGGTTCCAGCCGATTGTTTAGACTATGGCTACCAAATTCATGGTGTAAGGCTGTTTTGTGACCAGTGCTGCTTAGATTGGATCCTTTAGCATCAGGATGATTGAACTTTAAGGCGTGGGTAACTTGTTGAATTTGCTCTACCCGTTTCGCGGCATCGGCAATCCAAACAGCAGGCCTAAATTTAGCGATCGAGTTATCTCTCGCCTCGATGTCTTCCGCTTTGAGTTTGTCTAACTTCCCTTGCAATCTTTCGATTAAGAAAGACGAAATCACCGTTCGAATAGCAAAAGCTGTGATCGGTGAGGCATCTTCAGACAGTATTTTGCTCATCAACCCTCCTAATTATTCCTAAAAAATGCTCTATTTTCTAAAAAATCCTAAATGACCATGATAAAGCCAAGTAACGTTCTCTCTTTGTGGTAAATCAAATAACCCATAACGGTTAGCACAATGTTCAATCGGTAGGTTTTTGTCTTCAGATAGCGTTTCCAAGGCGCTTTCATAATCAGGGGTGGCCCAATTTGATATGTTTTTTCCTAAGGTGAGAGAAAGTGGCATCCAACGACTGTTTTGTAAGGTAAATTGCCCTTCTTTCTCCAAACGCACCAAATCAAGGCCACCATTGGCATTGGGCTGTAGCGTGTGTGCGGCTCGGCCTTCAGGGTCGTGCCGAAAAGGGGTTTTTCGCTGTAAGAAACCACTCTGATGAGCCAGTGTTTTCCACCAGTAGGTCACAGGTATTTGCTTTTGAGCACCGCCAGCTGCCTGATTTAGCATTAAATCTTTCAAGGTTGCGTGCTCAAGGTCGGCCAAATTATGTTGCGGATCGAGCGTGTCTCGTTCTGCAATCCGTGGTGCGGCAGTGAGTGGTTGCCATTGCTCTGGCACAAGCACGTGGTCTAAATCGTGAGACGCCATTGGAAAACTGGCATTTTCAAAACCGGGCCGAACAAAAGCGAGGCGCTGACCTTGCGCTGCTTTTAAGTTGTGAGACATCAACCAGACATTCGGTGAGGCATCGGGGCAGCGTTCTGTTCGATGCCGCTTCACCCGTCCAGCCAATTGGATGATCGAACGCAATGACGAAGGCTCAACAATCGCCCAATCATAATCATGGTCACGTCCAACTTCTGCCACGGCGGTGGCCAAGACAATAAATAGATGATCTTGTACTGAGGAGGTCGTCAGTGCTTGTTGGATGCTTGGATGTTCAAATACCGCTTCGGGATGATGGCGCTGTAATACCTGATCCAAGGTGTGTTCAAGTGCTGTGCGAACTAATAAGGGATGGCGCGAGTGGTAAACACAAAGATGAACGTGGACACCATCAGGCGCTCCATGAGTGAACAGCCATTGAGCAACACGACACAGTGGATCGATGTTAGCCATTCTAATCAAACCAAAGCTGACCTTTTTCCCTGTGCTGGGTTGTGTTGTGTGATGTTGTTGATGGAGCTGTAAAGCATAATCAAGGCAACTGGTTGCCCATTGCTCGTAACAGACGGATTCTTTTTGCGGTGGGGTCGGGGCGGCAGTAAGGTCTGGCTCAAATGGGACAACTTTGGCTCGCCGCCGTGGCTCGATGGCTTGGAGTTTGGCGACTCGACGTGACACAAATTGTGTGTGGCGGGCGAGAAAAGTCTCTCCTTCATCATAGAAATCAGCCTCACTACCATACTCATCAAACCATGCACACACGACTGCTGAAGATTGCCCGTGTCCTCGGTGTGCTTGAAATGCCTGCCGTCCTTGTTGATACGCCAAAAATAAACCGTGTACTAACGCTGGCGGCAAAGTGGCTGAAGACAACAAGACTCGGCTTCCAAGTAGCCCTGCCCAATGTACTAAACGAGCAATGGCTGGCAAATCTTCTTGGGAAAAATCATCAACCTCGTCCAATACCAAATCTGATGTCATCAGTCGCAACATCGGGGCAATTTGATGTCCCCCTCGCGTGCTTTCTGTTGCTGGCATCAAATGGTCAATGGTGCAAGTCAACACAGGCGCATCCAATAAGCGTAGGGCTTGGCTATTTTTGCCTAACCATGTTTTGAGAGGCCCATCGACCAAACAGCCTTCGTAGTGCACATAATTGTGTTCTGGTAACAAATCGACCGAAGATTCATTGCCAAAGGCATCGCGGCTTGCCAATGCCTCAATTAGCGCTTGCTGCGCCGAACCACCGACTAAAACAGCCAAATCGGTCTCATTCAATCCTAAGCGTTTGCCATAGGCCGCACCTGTCTGGCGGGTGAGAGTGCGCAGCCCCATTGCCACCGTAAAACGTGCGCCTTTTTGTGCATGGGCTAAACCATAGGCAATACGACCATTTGCCAAGGTTTTTCCGCAGCCAGTCGAGGCCATATTCACCCCAAAAAATCCGTGTTTTTCGCTGCGTTCTGCCCATGCTTCTGCCAAATCAAATGCTTGGTTTTGCCAACGAAATGCCCCTTTGCTCCGTTCACGAAAACCTTTGTGGCGTGCAATGCGCGGTAGTTGTCCATCTAACAGCGGCAAAGTGCGCAAAATCCGTCCTGTGTTGACCTCTACGCCAATCAAATGCTCATCGAGTCGTTGATTTAATACCCGCCCTTCGGGTGTATTGCGTGTGTTGGCATAAAGCGGTTTTTCTTTCCCTTTCACAGGATCGCCATAACGCGGTTGACTGATTTGGCTGGAGTAAAAATGGTCTCCCAACATCAATCCCATGCGTGCGATGTGTAGCGCATAAGGGCTTTTTACCCACTGTTGAGCGAGTTCCGTTTTTAATAGATGTTGACGTTGTAATACAATATTTTTTGCGAGACGAGAGGCGTGTTGTCGCCAATGTTGACTATTCCACGGTAGATTTTTTTTAAATGTCCAACAGGCTTTTTTCTCGGATTCTTTGCTATCTGGACGAGCGCCACACCAATTGGCAGAAATCAGCTCTGGCAATCGCTGTAGCAACCCCTCACGGTTAATGTCCTCCCCATTTCTCATGTCTGGTTCAGGCAAGCGATGGTGACTGACAATTAACCAACCAATCATCTGGGCTAAAGGTGGCAGACCTTTTAAGGGCGCGGTGAAAGTTTTGAGATCATCTTGTTTGAACTCGACTGGTGGCCATTCGGTTAGTCCTTCTCTATCCTGTAAGGCTGTTAGCCAAGCGATATCGTCTTTGCCACAGCTTCGCACAAAGGCTTCAAACAAGCGCAGCGACACCCATTCATGACGAAAGGCATCCGCTTGGGGCTTACCAGAGCTTAATTTTTTCTGGAAGGCATCATTGGCTTTGCCAAAATCGTGAAAGAGTGCTGCCATTTGTGCGATGAGCCGGATGTCTTCTAAGCCATGCCAGTCATTCTCATCTGCTTGTCGCAGCACATCACGACGGGTCGTGTTGGTGGGCGTGGCGCCTTGTGCATTGAATTGGCGCGCATCTCCGACAATCCACAATAATTCACTGTGATTGTGACCTCGGTTCCAATGACAAGCGACAGCCATATTTTTACGGGCGCTACGTCGTAATAGTCCGTATAGGGTATTGAGCCCTGCTTGGGTGATAATCGTTTTCCACGTGCGGTCACCGTGTCGTTCGGCAAATTGGTCAAGAATACGACGTGTTTCTGTTAGCGCGTTTTTGCTGCACTGAGACACCAGAACAATATTCATTTGGCAAGAGATCCTATCGTCAAAGCCACATCTTTTAATGTATCAATCATGAAATCTAACGCTTCGTGTTGTGCAAAGGCTTGTAGGCAAGCTTGGCGGAAAGTTTGCTCGTCATCACCGCGTGTTGCAGAGATAAAAGCTTGTGGTAATACAATCGCGTCCTTGATTAGATCAGCTACATCAAAAACCAATGCACCACGACGTGTTTTTCCATGCAACACAGCCAACCCGTGAGGTAAACCCAGTACCCAAGTTGCTGTGGCAGCAAGCCCATAGGCGAGATAATTGCCGTGATCTAAAAACCGATTTGCAGGGTCGTGCCCGTTGCCGCCTTTGCTGCGAGTGAAATCACCATATTCAGTGGCATTGGCTGCTAACTGAAATAGTTTTTTGCTTAGACGTGCCTCTTCAGTCAGCAAGGCTGTGTGATCGACGGCCATTTGATTTCGCTCACTGGCATTGCGTAAAGCAGCAAGTAACACGTCAGAAGGCACATGAAAACCTGCTTCGGATAACCGCCGGTTGTTTTGCCAAAGGTGTGCGACTTGTTGTAAACGCTTTTCCTGAAAGACTTTTGCAGCTTTCAAACGCAAATTGTCGTCAAACCAAAACTTCACCCACGATTGCAAATACTCTGTTGGCCGATACTCGCTTTGTGGTGAAAACCAAACAATGTCGACATCTATTTCATTGGCGCTGTAAAGCGGCGTACCGCCGCCCCCACAAAATCCAACTAATACCCCTGCTTTAGCCAGTTCGCGCATCGCATCTCGTGTAATGGATGTACCTGTACCGAGTAAAATACACGTGGTATTGGCAATTGGAATATTCCAGTACAATGATTGCTTACCTTCATCGGTGACATATTCCACACGCCCGCCGTTCACCAAGACACGGCAATATTCTAGGTAATACAGATTGGCTCTTTTGGAATGCAAAATCGTTTTCAGTTCGGAGGGGGTGAAGGCTTTCATGTCTACAATTTCATCAATTTAAAACTTGATTTTTGTAGAAAAAATTCTATTTGGCAACTGTAAAAAAATAAAATATCTATTTGTTTTTGATGAATGAGAAAAAATTCTATGACTCAGATCATTAGGTTACAATTTTTGCCTCATCTTCATTCTTAACACCAATATGCTGCCGACCGCCTCCAACTTGCGCCCACTGCGTTAAAGAATTGGGTCGATCTGTTTGAACACTGGCAGGAGCAACACATCATGGCACAGCTGACACACACACCGGTAATGACT
>NZ_JBSQVP010000084.1:0-7983 GCF_055136605.1 Aquaspirillum sp.
GGGCGGCTGTAAATACGCCTGATGTTGGGAGTGTCGATATGGGTAACCATGTCTGCGCTTCACAATAAAGCCTTCGACTTCAGTCGCGGGTTATTTACGTGATCTGTCACTTTCAGCGGGCCCGCGCCGCATTATCCATTCTGACATCGTATCTTTTAACTGAACAACTGCACCAGCCAATCGAAAAAGGGACGACATTGATGCCCACCACACACCACCCACACGGCAGTAAAGCCCATCAACATCCCCACCACCACCTTCTCACCGACACCCCCCGTTACCACGGTGACTGGCGAGCGAAAGCGTTGCCGCCAAGGCCATAATAAGGGAATGCCGGAGGGCGTGACAAAATCAGCAGCCAAGTGCGATAAATAACCCAAGGCCAACCCCGTCGCCCAGCCCGGTGGCGTGTTGAGGTAATACAATAAGAACCACAGCCCAACAATGATAATAAGCAAGGAATGCGTAAAACCACGATGGCCAAACAGCTTCGAGATTGGCACAGAAAGAATCTTTACCCGCCGTCCCAAAGTAGAGTGAGGATGATCAATATCCGGCAACATGCAGCCGATCAGCACCGCCAAAATATCCAGCGATTCCAAACCAATCCATCCTGCTTTCACACTGACAATCGCAGTCAGTGCACCCACAGTTAAATGCGAAGAAAACTGCATCGTTAAGCAACCAATTCACGCAATAATTCTTTTAATCTCACCACCCGCATAGCGACATCAGGCAGCGCCACTTCCACTTTTAACTTGTCCTGTCCCAACAATTTGTAATGCCGTTTACTTTGTATCAGCTGGATAATCTTGATCGGCTCAACCGTGGTGGTTTTATCAAAAATCAATGTCATCCCTTCTGCCGTTGCCACACATTTTTTAATCCCAATCGCGTGGGCAAGCAAGCGCAAGCGATGACTGTCGAGCAAGGTTTTCACCGGCGAGGGTAACAAACCAAAACGGTCGATCAATTCTTCTTGTAGCTGATCAATCTCTTGTTCAGCATCGGCACACGCCATTCGCTTATACAACACCAAGCGTTCGTGGACATCAGGACAATAATCCTCTGGCAATAAGGCCGGTGCAGCCAAGTGAATTTCAGTGTGAATACCCAAAGGTTGGTCAAGATCGGGTTCTTTACCTTGTTGTAAAGCACGCACCGCTTGTTTCAGCATATCGGTATATAAGCTAAAACCCACCTCTTGCATTTCGCCCGACTGCCCCTCGCCTAACACCTCACCCGCGCCACGAATTTCTAAATCGTGCATCGCCAAAGCAAAGCCCGCCCCCAAATCCTCCATCGCCTGAATTGCCTCCAAACGCTTTTGGGCATCGCGGGTTAGGTGATCGGGGGTGAGCAAATAGGCGTAGGCTTGATGGTGAGAACGGCCAACACGCCCGCGTAATTGATGCAGCTGAGCCAAGCCAAATTTATCAGCGCGATGAATAAGAATCGTATTGGCATTCGGAATATCAATCCCTGTTTCAATGATGGTTGAACACAACAGCACATTAAAACGCTGCTGGGTAAAATCGCGCATCACTTGTTCCAATTCACGCTCACGCATTTGACCGTGGGCAATTTCTATCCGCGCCTCGGGAAGTAGCTCAACCAAACGCTGCCGCATATTGTCGATGCTATCGACCTCGTTGTAGAGGAAAAACACCTGACCGCCGCGTTTTAACTCACGCAACACCGCCTCCCGAATCACCCCAGGTGCAGTTGGACTGACAAAGGTTTTCACTGCCAACCGGCGGTTGGGCGCGGTGGCAATCACGGAAAAGTCGCGCAACCCTTCTAAGCTCATGGCCAAGGTGCGCGGAATAGGCGTAGCCGTCAGCGTCAGAATGTCAACGTCAGTCCGTAGGCGTTTCAGTTGTTCTTTATGGCGAACCCCAAAACGGTGTTCCTCATCAATAATCACCAATCCCAAACGAGCAAAGTCAACATCAGGTTGTAATAAGCGGTGGGTACCAATCACAATATCCACCGTTCCTTCTTTGATGCCAGCCAGCGCCGTTTTCAGTTCTTTGGCACTGCGAAAACGCGATAACTCGGCAATTTTGACTGGCCAATCGGCGAAGCGGTCGCTGAAATTTTGATAATGCTGTTCTGCCAATAACGTGGTAGGGACCAGTACGGCCACCTGCTTGCCCCCCATCACCGCGACAAAAGCCGCCCGCAAAGCCACTTCGGTTTTACCAAAACCCACATCACCGCACACCAAACGATCCATCGGTTTACCCGAGGTCATATCGCTTAACACGGCTTGAATAGCGGCGGCTTGATCGGCGGTTTCTTCAAAACCAAAACTCTCGGCAAACGCATCATAGTCATGGCTATCCAACGCAAAGGCATGGCCGCGCCGCGCTGCGCGTTGGGCATATAAGTTGAGCAATTCAGCCGCAGTATCCCGAACTTTTTCGGCAGCACGCTTACGCGCTTTTTCCCATTGTGTTGAACCCAAGCGAGTCAAAGCGATTTTGTCGCTGGCCATGCCGGCATAACGGGAAATGCAATTTAAGTGCGACACAGGGACATAGAGCTTGGCACCATCGGCATATTCCAACACCATCAATTCGCTTGGCCCATCGCCTAAATCCATGCTGACCAGTCCTTGGTATAAACCAATGCCGTGTTCTTCATGTACCACCGGATCACCAGCGCGAATTTCGGCTAAATCGCGCAACACCGTATCAGGATTATGGCTTTTGCGACGCCGGCGACTGAGGCTGCTGCGTTGGTGTTGATAGAGTTCAAATTCGGTGACAAAGGCAATATGGTTTTCATGGTCAATAAAACCGCTGGTCAGTTGTCCTGCCACCAAGATCAAACCGGCGGCGTGCGTCATCGCGGCAGCGACATCATCGACCCATGCCGCTTGCCAGCCATAATCACGCAAAAACTGATTTAAGGTTTCACGGCGACCGACACTCTCGGCCACTAAACACACCCGACCAGTAAACTGTTGGGTAAATTGTTCGAGCAGCGCAAAGGGAGTGTCGCTGCGGCGTTGGATATGCAAGGGCGGCAAAGGGGCAAGGGTGGGTTGCCATTCACCTTCTTGTGGCAAGCGCCAGCAAGGATAGGCTTTCAAGGCCGCCATCAAAGCATCCGGACGCAGATAGAGTGCATCAGGTGGCAATCCGGGGCGAGCAGGGTCGCTACCAATCATGTTGTAGCGCGATACGATGTCTTGCCATGCCTGTTCTGCGGCAGGCAGGGTGTGATGGTGTAGGACACACGCGGCTTGTGGACCGAGATAATCGAAAATTGTGGCGGTTTGTTCAAAGAATAATGGTAGCCAGTATTCAATCCCTGCCGGCAATATCCCATTAGAGACATCTTTATACAAACGACAACGCGAGGGATCCCCCTCAAATTGTTCACGCCAACGACTGCGAAAAGCCGTAATTGCCGCCTCATCAGACGGAAATTCACGCGCGGGCAACAGTTGAATCTGGGTGACCTGATCGAGGGTACGCTGGCTATCGACATCAAATGTCCGCAAGCCATCGATTTCATCGTCCATCAAATCAATCCGATACGGCAAACTGGCCCCCATCGGAAACAGGTCGATAAGCCCACCACGAATCGAAAACTCACCGGGAGCATATACCTGTGTCACATGCTGATACCCCGCCAACACCAAATCAGCCCGCAAGCGCTCGGTATCCAGTCGTTGTTTTTCCGACAGCATAAAACTGCGCCCAGCGAGATAATCCAGCGGTGCTAGACGTTGCATGGCAGTGGCGACCGGCAACAGCAACACATCTACCTGCCCTTGGCGTAACCGCCACAAAGTCGCCAGCCGTTCACTGACCAAATCCGCATGGGGTGAAAAATGATCGTAGGGCAACGTTTCCCAATCGGGGAAAACCGCGACGCGTAACTGTGGGGCAAAAAAGCTGATTTCCTCTGCCAACCGCGTGCTATCACGCGCCTGCTCAGTCAACACCAATAAAGGTTGTTTTGCTAAAGCGGCCAACTGTGTCAGACAACGACTATCCGCACCAGCTGGGAAAAAAGGCAAGGTGTGTTTTTCGCCACGACGAGGGAGAGAGAGCAAGCGCAGAGCAGACATAAATCAGCAAATGTTAAAAATAAAGAAGGGATTATAACGGCCATCGCTTTATTGCTGCATTGCAACTAAAGCTAAAAATTAAATTTCTCTATTTCACAAATCAGGTTTTCGTTTTACATTGCAGACTTTCGTTATGCGACTTATTTTGTTTTGGATGTTTAATGCTAATCGGATGCAACAAAAACTGCGTCAAACTGACGCATCAATGTTGCGATCAGGTGTTAGAGTACAATCCATCACTGACTATTTGTTGTTAGCCAAACCAGACGTTTGAGGGGAGACATGAATGGCGTGGCTTATGCCGTTCTTGCTGTTATTGAGCCTAGCGCTTAGCGCAGCGTGCATCTATTTGCTTTACCGTGTTCGGCGGTTGGAGCGCATACGCTATCGTTTTAACAGTGTGTTGCAACACAGCCCCAATCCAGTTTTCGTCAAAGATATTGCTGGCCGTTACTTACATGTCAGCCATAGTTTTGCAGAATTGCTAAATAAAAAAGAAAATGAGTTAATTGGCAAAGAAGCTTTAGATTGTCTACCAGAAAATCAAGGTTTTGAAGAATTACAAAAACTTGACGATATCATTTTCCGTACCGGACAGCCCTGCCATATCGAGACAAAGCTGAATCATGGTGTAGATCAACGTTTTATTATTGCCACCAAATTTCCGCTTTACTCTGCTGATGGCATTCTCAATGCCATTGGTTGTATTGCCACCGATGTGACCGCCCAACGTGAAAATGAACTCCGGCTCAACGAAGCCGAGGAACAATATCGGGCGCTCGCTGAACAAAAATTAGTGGGCGTGTTTATCCAACAACATGGTGTGATTGTCTATATCAATCAACGACTCGCTGATTTGATGGACTACAGTATTGACGAACTCTTGGGTCAGTCGCTTGATGAATGTCTGATCGACAGCGAAATCGAACGGATTCGTCAACAAGCGGCATACCGCATCGAAAATCAAGTCGAACACCACCGCTTCACCACCACGTTGCGCTGCCGTGATAACCGCCCGTTGCCGGTCGAAATTCACAGTCGATTGTTTGACTATCATGGGCAATCTGCCTTTATTGGTGTGGTCCTCGATATCTCCGAGCGGCTGGCCACGGAAACTAAATTGAAACTGGCTTCCACCGTATTTGAGAATTCATCGGAAGGTATTTTGCTGACCGACCACGAGGCCAGAATTATTGCCGTCAATGCCGCTTTTTCGCGCATCACAGGTTATAGCGAAGCCGAAGCCGTCGGCAGGCGCTCACGAATGTTCCGTGTTGACCACATGGGTCATGCAGTGAATGCCCAGATGATGCGGGCGTTGGATGAATGTGGTTTATGGCAAGGCGAATTTCTCGACCGGCGTAAAGATGGCGACCTATATCCGGTGTGGCTGTCGATTAGCGCAGTCAGCGATGACACTGGTGCAGTTCAGCATTATGTCTGTGTATTTTCTGACATCACTAAGCGCAAAGTCGCTGAAGACAGGCTACAGTTCCTCGCCAGCCACGACCCGCTGACTCGACTACCCAATCGGGTCAACTTTATCGAAAGACTCACTAAAGCTGTCGATCATGCACGCGAGAATAACAGCCAGCTGGCCGTGATGTTTATCGACCTCGACCGTTTTAAGCTGATCAATGATTCCTTTGGTCATCCGGCAGGGGACGATTTACTGCGCGTGATTTCCGCACGACTGAAATATGCGGTGGGGAATGAGGCTTTTCTGGGACGTTTTGATGGTGATGAATTTACGGTGATTTTCGAGGGGGATTGCCACAAAGACGCCATCACCGCAATAGCGGATCGTTTACTGACCGAGTTAGCACAGCCATTAAAGTTAGAAGAACATGAGCTGTTTGTGACCGGCTCTATCGGTATTGCCATCTTCCCAAGCGATGGGAATGATGCCATGTCGTTACTGAAAAATGCAGATACGGCCATGTATCGCGCAAAAGAAGCAGGCAAAAATACGTATGAGTTTTTTGCCGCTACCATGAATGAACAAGCTTTTGAACGCTTGCTCATGGAAAATGGTTTGCGTTTGGCGTTAGAGCGGCAAGAGTTCCGTTTGGTGTATCAACCACAGGTGAATCCGTTTACCGATAAAGTTCAAGCAGTTGAGGCGTTGTTACGCTGGTATAACCCAGAAATTGGGATGGTATCACCCGCTCAATTTATCCCGATTGCCGAGGAATCTGGCCTCATCCGCCCAATTGGTGAATGGGTGATGGCAGAAGCCTGCCGACAGTTGGCACGTTGGGATGCCGAGGGAGTGGAGGTGCCTCGCGTGGCGGTTAACCTATCACCAAGGCAATTTATGGACAGCCGCTTGTTAGAGAAAGTGGTCACTGCATTTACAGCAGCAGGTATTTCACCACAGCGCTTAGAACTGGAAGTAACAGAATCAACCTTGATGCAAGATCCTGCGGAGGCAATTCAGGTATTAAACCAGCTAAAATCGTTGGGGGTGATGCTGGCCATTGACGATTTTGGTACCGGTTATTCTTCTCTGTCGAACTTGAAGCGGTTTCCTTTGGATTGCCTGAAAATCGACCGTTCTTTTATCGAAGGGATCCCAGACGATGGCGATAATGTGGCAATTACTGAAGCAATTATGGCGATGGCGAAGAAACTGCGCTTGTTTGTCGTAGCCGAAGGCGTCGAAACCAGCGAACAACGGTTGTTTTTGAAACGCTGTGGTTGTGAGTTAATACAGGGCTATTTTTACAGCAAACCCCTACCGCCTGAACAACTGGCAGACTTCGTGAGCGAACGTGAGCAAAATGTTGTGCTGAATATTGATTAGAGAAGTTGCAGCACAGCTTTGGTACGTCGCCCCTTGTGCGAATCAAAGATTCACACATAAGGGGTGACATACCCTACTCATCTTCTGTATCCATCATCGAGTGGTAGGATGGATAAGCGCAGCGCATCCATCAAGAGTCCCAAAGTGTATGGGTGACGCCTTTCTTATCGCTTGGGTTGGTAAAATCAACCCCATCACATTTAGGCTACGTTTTTATTTAGAAAAAACCGTATGGATAAAATCAGCCAAGTTAAACAACTTATCAGTGAAATCAATCGCTTACATTATGAATTTTCAAACGACTACTTTGAAACTGGCAAGATAGAAAAAATCAATCTTTCCAGAACCATCACACATATCCCTACACCTCACATCTACCGCTACCGCCTCACCTTACACGAAAGCATCAATGATTACCTGATGACAGCCAACATTGACATCCGATATTTTTACCGTGTGAAAACCCGTGAGAGCATCGATGACAAAATCGAACGCTTTTCCAACCGCGAAGATCAATACCCCGTCAACAACTGGCTAAATGATATTTTTGGTGCGCGCATCATTTTGACTATTGACGAAATCAATAGCGTGATGAACTTGCTGGATGATTGGCAGGATGAGTTAAATCTAAAAAACTGGTACTTACGCAACAAAGCGGGATACCGTGGTTTGCACGTCTATTTCAAAAACAAGAATAACTTCTACTTTCCGTGGGAACTACAAATCTGGGACATCGCAGATATGCAAAGCAACATCGACAATCACGAAAAATTCAAACGAAATTTTTTGTGATCTCACACAACAATCAAGCTAATCGGGCAGACCTACGAGTCTGCCCTTATGCTTTTTGCTGAATCGGGAAGAATTACAACGTATCCATCAATGCTCGGGCTTCTGCCTTACGAGCTTCGTCCCCTTCAGCCAACACTTCTTCCAGAATTTCCCGCGCACCTTCGCTATCTCCCATCTCGATATAAACACGCGCTAAATCAAGCTTGGTGCTAATCGGATCACCAATATCCAACTCCTCCGGTTCTTGCTGCGCTTTCTCTTCCGGCGTGGTTAAGCTGAGACTATCTTCATCCTTAAC
>NZ_JBSQVP010000085.1:0-11467 GCF_055136605.1 Aquaspirillum sp.
GCAGGTATTATATATTTTTTATTTTCAGTTAAGATTTCCTGAACTTTGTATTCTTTTGCTTCCATCTATTGATCCTATTTGATTTGAAGTCATGATTTTTCTTGCAAAGTAAAAACTCTCTTTTTGAGTTTATATACAAATAAAGAAAACCAGACACCTTTATAAGGTCTAATCTGCAATGATTAATCTACCCTATTTTAATAAATAGTGCAAAATAAAACCCACTTCTCAAGGAAGAAGTTTGGGGTTAGAGGGTATCTACTACTCATCACCCGCGACTGGTTCGCTGTTGACATCGCTGCCAGCAGCGAAGCCATTATCGCCATCGATACAGTGATGCAGTTTTGTAGGGTGGATAAGCGTAGCGCATCCACCAAATCACTAAATCCAATGCGGGTGTTCTGGTAAAATCACAATGATTTTGATTGAAAAGGGGATTTCAAGCAATATTTGCCTGAAATCTTGCCGTAAACAATCAATATGATTTTCGTTGTTGAAAGATGGTTTTCTGTTCTTTGTCACGACGGTGAAAAAGTATTTTCCGCACGGGCTTTGGGCTCGTCGATAGTTGGTTGGTGGATGCGCTACGCTTATCCACCCTACCCTGTTGCACAGGAAATCACGCAACAAGTCTAAACAAGCCCTTGTTTTGTTGGACCATGCCCAGTTCTTCTAAAGCATCAATCACCGGTATGGTTGATCCAGCACGCGGTACATGCGCGGCTTTGCTGGCTTGTGTCGCTTCGGGTTCAACAAAGTGCTGTTGCAGGAGGATGTCAATAGAATTGCAAAGCCCTCGATGGTTGAGGGCTTGCCAACACTGAACAAACGTTATTCGTACACTCCCGCCTCATGTGCCTGCACATCGGCATGATAGCTAGACCGCACCATCGCACCGACTGCCGCATGTTTAAAGCCCATCTCGTAGGCCTTATTCTCAAACACCTTAAACTGCTCTGGTGTGACATAACGCAACACGGGCAAATGGCCATTAGACGGCTGTAGGTACTGACCAATGGTAATCATATCAATATCATGGGCGCGCATATCCGCCATGACTTCATAGACTTCCTCATCCGTCTCACCCAAACCAACCATAATCCCCGACTTTGTGACCACATCCGGATTACGCTGTTTGTACTGTTGCAGCAGTTGTAAAGAATGCAGATAGTCCGAACCCGGACGCGCTTGTTTATACAAACGTGGGGCTGTTTCTAAATTATGATTCATCACATCCGGACGGTCTGCCGATAGAATGTCGAGTGCCAATTCCAACCGACCACGAAAATCTGGCACCAAGACCTCAATTTGGGTTGAGGGTGATAAGCGGCGGATTTCGCGGATACATTCAGCAAAATGCTCGGCCCCGCCATCGCGCAAATCATCACGATCAACGGAAGTAATCACCACATAGCGCAATCGCAGCGAGGCAACTGTCTCTGCTAAATGTTTTGGCTCATTAGGATCGAGCGCATTAGGCCGGCCATGACCCACATCACAGAACGGACAGCGGCGAGTACAGATGTCGCCCATAATCATAAAAGTGGCCGTGCCTTTGCTAAAACACTCGCCGATATTAGGACAAGAGGCCTCTTCGCATACCGTATGCAGTTTTTGGCTGCGTAAAATGTCTTTAATCTCAAAAAAGCGTTGGCCAGTGGGCAACTTGGCGCGGATCCACTCTGGTTTTTTTAATTTTTCTTCTAGTGGCACAATTTTGATTGGAATGCGGGCTGTTTTGGCCTCGCCTTTGTGCTTCACGCCAATAGCGTTATCTAATTTCATGGTGTGTCTTCTCCGACTTCTGCTTCAAGTTGTGTGTAGAGATGGGGCAGAAGTTGTGCCGCACATTCTGCAACCGATAGCGTGATACCGAGCTGGCGCAATTGTGTTACCGCCAAACCTGCATAGCCACAGGGATTGATGACACTGAACGGTGATAAATCCATATCCACATTCAGCGACAGGCCGTGATAGGTGGCACCATTCCTGATACGCAGTCCCAACGAGGCAATCTTGGCACCATTGACATACACCCCCGGTGCATTGACATCGCCATAGGCTTCAATCCCGTGTTGCGCCAACAAAGCAATCACTGCCCGTTCTATACGCCGCACTAGCTCGCGGACACCATAACCATAGCGTTTTACATTCAACAACAAATACACCACCAACTGACCGGGGCCGTGGTAGGTGATTTGTCCACCACGGTCGGTTTTGACCACTGGAATCGTGGTGTGATGGAGTAAATGCTCGGGCTTACCGGCCAGCCCCTGTGTGAACACAGGCGGATGCTCAACCACCCAAATTTCATCGGCAGTCTCGGCTGTACGTTGCTCGGTAAAAGCCTGCATGGCACGCCAAGTGGGTTCGTATTCCACTTGGCCTAAAGAGCGGACAATCGGTCTCACGTTATAACACCACCTTCACCAAAGGATGGCTGGTGAGCGCCAAATAGAAATTATCGAGCTGAATGCGCGATTGGGCCTCGAAAGTGATGGTGAGGGCGACATAATTCCCCCCCTTACTTTCACGGCTTTCAACCATGCTGGCATCGAAGGTTTCGATATGCGTAGCCGCCACCTGACAAATCGCAGGAAACAGCTCGGGCACGTTGTGACCCATGATTTTGATGGGGAATTGGCAGGGAAACTGCAACAAATCCTGAGTGGAATCCGACATGGTGATGATTTCTTTACTGTAACATCAACTTGATGCTGTCGATTAAACGGCCAAAGAACCCCGCTTCGGGGACTTCTTTCAAGGCCACCAATGGTTGTTCAGCCAACACTTTGCCATCGAGGGACAAACTCAATTTACCGACGGTTTGACCTGCTTTAATCGGGGCTAACAGCGGTTTTTGTGTGGTCATTTGCACTTGAATCTTGCGTGCAGTGCCTTTGGGGACAGAAACATACACATCACGGCTGACACCAATTTCCAGCTCGCTTTCTTTACCCTTGAACACGGGGAGTTTCGACACCGGTTTTTTGTTCATATACAGCCGTGGGGTATCAAAGAACTGTAACCCGTAGTTCAATAACTTTGAACTCTCAACCGCACGCGCTTCGGGGCTGCTGGTACCAACCACCACCGACACCACACGGCGACCATCACGACGCGAACTGGCAACGAGGTTATACCCTGCCGCATCGGTAAAGCCGGTTTTCATCCCATCCACGTTGGGGTCACGATATAACAACAGGTTCCGGTTTGGCTGGGTAATGTTGTTATAGCGGAATTCTTTCTTGGAATAAATGGGATAAAACTCTGGGAAATCGCGGATCAGTGCATTGGCCAAAATGCCCAAGTCGCGTACGGTGGTGTAGTGCTGTGCCCCCGGTAACCCTGTGGCGTTTTGGAAGTTGGTGCCGTTCATACCAAGGCGACGCGCCTCACGGGTCATCAACTGACCAAATACCTCTTCGCTGCCAGCAATCGCTTCGGCCAAAGTGACACACGCATCATTCCCCGATTGGATAATCATGCCGTGGATCAGATCATTGACGCTAACGGGGATCCGAGGGTCAAGAAACATCCGCGACCCTTCTGTCCGCCAACCTTTTTGCGACACAGTCAGCTGTTGTTCTAACGTGAGCCGTTTTTCCTTCAACGCTTTGAAGGTCAGATAGGCCGTCATCAATTTAGTCAGCGAAGCTGGCTCAATGCGGGTATCAGGGTCGCGGGCAGCGAGGGTTTGACCACTATAAAAATCGTTCAAAATATAAGCCCGTCCTGCGATATCAGGTGGCGGTGGTGCAAAAGCACCTTCTGCCACCGCAGAAACGGATGTGGTTGCCAGCGTCACGGCTAAGGCATAAGCAAGCAGGTTTTTCATGCGAATTTGAAATAATCAGTTAAAAACAGCACTCATAAACAGAGCAAAGCTAAACTTTACTCGCGAAAAAGAGAATTATACACATGGGGCCGATTTGCGTTTTCGGAAGCGAAAATCTTATTACTGCAATCGCGCTGATCAGCGGCGATGTGATCCATGCGATTAGCTGAGGAGTGGCAACAGCAGAGGAGGTAAAAAACAGCGCAGGCAGGCAGTGCACCTGCCTGTCAGTGTGGGGTGTGGAGAGGGAACAGAACAGTCGCTAACCACGACTTAAAAACGGTTTCATCGCATTATCAATCTTTTTTTGTGCTTCTTCTTCGAGCATGATGACCCGCTTGGCCCAAAAATACGGCGAGATTTTAATGAAGTGCTCTGGTGTCATGCGTAAAATATCTGCCGCTTTCAGCACTTCATCCCAATCGCGGTTTGGCATCTCGTAACTGGAGATAATCACCCCGTTGGCCGAGGGAGTGAGGCTTGGGGTATCGGGTAGGTTTTGCTCGGACATCAAAAACTTCCTCATCAACTGTGGTACGGCTGGCGCTTATCATTTTACACTTTATGTGCCACTACATATAAACCTTTAACAACAGGGAAGACTCATGCCTCATTGCATTATTGAACACTCGATTTCTCTCAACGGTGCAGATTTGGTACCGATTGTATTTGACGCTGCGCTGGTGTCAGGATTATTTGCCGAGAACGGTCAGGATATTAAAGTCCGAGCTTTAGCCTATCAACACTATCTGACCGGTAAAGAGAAATCTGATTTTGTTCATATTACACTGAGAATTTTATCTGGTCGGACAGATGAACAAAAACAGTCTCTTTCACAAGTCGTTTTGCAACGCTTATCTGGTGTATCGCTGGAAAAGTGTTCGGTTACAGTGGAAATCGTGGAGATGGACAGAAACAGCTATGGCAAGTCGGTTTCTGTTTAGTGAAGGCAGTTAAAGCCTTGCAGCGCGCGGCTGTCAGCGATTTTATAGGCATCCTACACCCCTGTTTTTTAAGATGCCTACAAAAATGCCTACAACTGTGCTGAGTGCCTCTGTTGCGCACGGTTGTAGATTGTTGTCCTTGTAGGCAAAAAAAAACAGCAAAGCCATGATTTTACAGGGTTTGCTGTTGTGGTGTGTTGCTTACTTCACGCCTTCGTTGAGGCTGAGTGGCGGAAGTGGTGAGATTCGAACTCACGGAGGGCGTAAACCCTCGACGGTTTTCAAGACCGTTGCATTAAACCGCTCTGCCACACTTCCGCTAAAGAGACGCGCATCATACGAGATTTTCAGCGTGTTGTCTAGACTGCAACAACATTTCCTCGGCGTGTTGCAACGTGGCAGCGGTAATGTGTTCACCGCTTAGCATTCGCGCAATTTCCTGTGTCCGTTCCGCATGGTTCAACACATGAATTTGGCTAAATGTAGCGGCCTGATCGGTGTGTTTACTCACTTGCCAATGCTGTGCGCCGCAGGCGGCCACCTGTGGCAAATGCGTCACACATAACACTTGATAATGCTGTCCCAACTGGCGCAGTTTCTTACCGACAATTTCTGCCACTCGCCCACCAATGCCAACATCCACTTCATCAAAAATCAATGTTGGGACAGCGGCGAGACGACTGGTCACCACTTGTAGTGCCAAGCTGATGCGAGATAATTCTCCCCCCGATGCAACTTTGGCCAACGGTCGCAAACTCATGCCAGCATTGGCAGATACCAGATATTCCACTTGTTCCAAACCATACGCGGTTGGGCTGGCACAGGCGGAGAGTTCGATAGCGAAACGGGCGCCACCCATCGCTAAGCTTTGCATTTCGGTTTCAACGCGTGCGGCTAACTGCTGGGCGGCTTGTTGCCGCAGACGCGATAACTGTTCTGCAATTTCTTGATAGGCTTTTTCGAGTCTTGCTTCCTCTTCACGCAGGGCCTCCGGTTGGGCGCGTTGTTCTAAGGCAGCACGAGCGAGTTGCAGACGTTGTTCAACGGCAGGCAGTTCCTCTGGTCGGGTGCGATATTTCCGTGCCATGTCATGCAGCTTTTCGATACGACGCTCTAAACGCTGTAGCTCTGACGGGTCTTGTTCTACTTCGTCAACATAAGCTCGCAAGGCATACACCGCTTCTTGTAATTCTGCTTCTGCTGATGCTAACAATGACAGTGTATCATGGATACGGGTATCAAAATGGGCCAAGCGGCCTAGTCGGGTTTGCACCTGTGCCAACCGATCAAGGCTATTGTGTTCACCCTCGGCGAGGGTATAACGAGCATGTTCGGCACTTTCTAATAACTCGGCTGCATGGGCAAGGCGGCTGTGTTGTTGCGACAATTGCTCCCATTCGCCTTCTTGCAAGGTCAATTCAGCCAGCTCTTGCAACTGCCACTCTAAACGCGCTCGCTCTGACTCATAATCGGCTGCATGCTGTTCGGCTTCAAGGCGTTGTGCCTTGGTGTGTTGCCATTGTTGCCACACGTTTTTTAAATGGGCGGCGGTATCCAGTGCGCCGGCGTAAGCATCGAGTAATTGTCGCTGGATATCGTTTTTTAATAGTCCTTGGTGGGCGTGTTGGCCGTGAATCTCGACTAATAAACTGCCTGCCGCTTTGAGCTGGGCTAAGGTGACGGCTTGGCCATTGATAAAGCTTTTTGAGCGGCCTGACGCATCGATAACCCGCCGCAACAATAATTCGCTTTCCTCATTCTCTAACGCTTGTTCTTTGAGCCATTGTTGCAGTTCCTCTATTCCATGAATATCAAACCGTGCGGCTAATTCAGCGCGGGGTGCGCCGTGGCGGACTAAATTGCCCTCGCCGCGCCCGCCCAATAACAGGCCAAGTGCATCGAGTAAAATCGATTTACCCGCGCCGGTTTCTCCTGTTAAGACTGTGAATCCACGGTCGAATTCCAATTCCAGTTGATCGACAATGACAAAGTGACGAATAGAAAGATTGAGTAGCATGGCTTCAGCAAACAGAAAAACGATGGAAAAGTTATAACAGGCGTTCGCCCCAATGTAGCTTGTGCCGCAGCATATCGTAGTAGTTGTAATCCAGCGGATGTAAAAAACGCATGGTGTTAGGGTAACGCTGGATCACGACTTGATCGAGGTCTTGCAGTGTATGGTGTTCTTGACCATCAAAATGTACCCGCGCATCTTGGGTTCGCGTCATGATAACAGTGACTACACTTTGATCGTTAATGGCAATGGGTCGATTTGATAGAGACTGTGGACAGATTGGCACCAAAGCAATCGCGGGCACTGTGGGGTGGAGAATGGGCCCACCGGCAGCTAAAGAATAGGCTGTCGATCCCGTCGGTGTGGTTACAATCAACCCGTCTGAGCGTTGGCTATAGACAAATTGCTGATCGACAAACACCTCAAACTCTATCATCGCACCGGTCGCCCCTCGGCTAAACACCACATCATTTAAGGCAAGGCTGTGTGCAATCTGTTGTCCCTCGCGCACAATGGTACAGGACAATAACATCCGTTCTTCTGGACAGTGTTCGCCGCGTAAGATGGCACTGACAGTGGTTTGCATTTCATGCAGGGGAATGTCAGTCATAAATCCTAAACGCCCCTGATTGACGCCGATCAGCGGGACTTTATGGGGGGCCAGATGGCGTGCGACCGAGAGCATTGTGCCATCGCCTCCCAACACCACCGCCACATCAATGCAGTTTCCCAGTTGTGCCCGTTCTACTTGCGGGTAGGCGCTGGCAGCAAGTAGGGGGTCTTGTTGAGTATCACGGTCGATAATAACGCGCAAACCTTGCTGGTCTAAGTGTGCCGCAAGTTGCAGAAGAGATTGCGCTACTTCTGGTCGGCTGTGTCGAGCAATCAGACCAATCGTAGAGAAAAGACGGTTCATAAAAGTATCGTGCGCCTATGTAAAACATCGGTTCTAGGGCGGCAGGATAAGGCTGCCGCCGATTTCATAGAACCTCCGCGAGGAAACCCCTGACTTGAGTCAGGGGAGGAATTGCGCTATCGTCAGTACGTCGCCCGTATCCCTCTCGTGGCATGGCGGCAAAGCCGAATAACGGGGGATTGCACAAACTGCCGTTTGTGCAACCGGCCTTGTAAATGTCCGGAATGGCTGGGCAAGCGAATGGCATTCTAGTTTGTCAAATAAGCTGGCGCGGTGTGACTCAATGGTGCGTGAAGAAACTTGTAACACCGAAGCAATTTGCTTACTCGAAGCGCCTTGCATCACTTGTTTAAAGACTTCGCGCTCACGCGGCGACAGCCGCGATAATTTAGTTTCGACTTCTTGATGGGCGGCTTCTTGGCGATGTTTTTCGATGCTGCGTTGCAGCGCGGTATCAATCGCTTTGAGCAAGGCACGTTCATCAATCGGTTTTGTTAAGAAATCCACTGCCCCATTTTTGAAGGCCACCGCACATTGTTCAACATCACCATGCCCAGTAATAAAGATGATAGGCAAATCGGCATTGGCCAACTGTAAAATTTTTTGGACATCTAACCCAGAAAACAAAGGCATCCGTAAGTCTAAGATCACGCAAGCAATTTGGTGATCGTGGTGCTGGTTGTAGGTGGATAAGAACACTTCGGGAGAATCGTAGGCAATCACTTCAAGGCCGTTGGAACGCAACAACATCGACAGCGAATCTAACACCGCCGGATCATCATCGACCAAATAGACAATTGGCTGTTGCGCTTGGCTAGGGGTTGGGGTGTGGGGTGTGGTGTCCATAGTCGTTTTGATTCATAGAGGCAATAGGAAGCGACAAGATAAAGTTTGCGCCGCCATGTGGCAAGTTTTGTGCTTTTAAGCTGCCCCCAAACGATTGAGCGATGGTCTGACAAATGGTCAATCCCAAGCCCATCCCACTCGCTTTATTGGTAAAAAACGGTTGAAATAATTTCTCGAAATCGCCTTTGGCAATCCCTTTGCCGTTATCCGCGATAGAAAGACGCACCATACCGCTGTCGCTGCTGGTGTGGAGAGTGAGTTCGCCGAGATGTCCCATAAATTCAACGGCATCCATGCCATTGCGTAATAGATTGAGTGCAATTTGTTCTAACTGAATTGAGTCGGCCATCACAAGCGGTAAATCGGGTGCTAAGTGACATTGCACTTTCACGTGTTTTCTTTGTAATTCATGGTCAGCCAATTCTAAAACATCGCCGACGACTTGATTGAGTGAGATGGCTTGGATATTGACTGGGCGGCGGGTGATAAATTGTCGCAGACGATGAATAATGCTGCCGGCGCGTTGTGCTTGGTTGGCAATTGCCTGCATCGCCCGTTGTAACTGATTAAATTCAATCTCTTCTTCAGGTTCATCTAACAACCGCAAACAGGCTTGGCTATAGCTCAAGATGGCAGAAAGCGGTTGGTTAATCTCATGAGCGATCCCTGAGGCCATCTCACCCATCGTATGCAGACGACCGACGTGGGCCAGTTGCACTTCATGTTCACGAATGCGCTGTTCGCTGGCGGCGAGGGCTTCCATCGCACGTTGCCGCACTGGGCCAATGTTGCGGAACGTGAGCACGCCACCCCGCACCCGTCTTTCATTAGAAAACAGCGGTGAAATCATCCCTTCCACATGCAATAGGGTGTGGCCTTGCCGCTGTAGCCGCGCATTTTCGCCGAACTCAATTGCCTTTGCCTCTTGTAGGCAATAGGCAAATAAATTATCTGGCAAGGCGCCGGATTGGGTGCGGACAGTAAACAGCTCTTGTAGCGGTTTGCCTAATGCATTGCCTTCGTCAAGTTGTAATAACTGACATGCAATCGGATTGATATATTCAACTTGTTGTTGACGATTAAAGGTGATGACGCCATCACCGATGGCTTCTAGTGTGACCTTTGCTAATTCGCGTTGGCGGCGGAGTGAGGCTTCGGCTTGTTGTTGCTGGCGCTGTGTACGCTGTTTTTGCAAAATCCCACGCATTAAAAAGAAACACGCCGCCCAAACCACTGCCCAGCCAAATAATAGATAGGTCCACTGTGCATGTTGCCAGCGCGTTTGCCATGCAATATCCAGCACAAATGGCTGACTTTCACTGGGAAGCCCCAAAGTTTTTTGAAAACGAGGTAACCAAATGCTGCTGTGATCGTTGGCTTTAGATTGATACAGTGGGTGCACCATTGATTCTTTGCCGTCCGTATGCCGCATGGTGAGGGTAGCCCCCAAATTGGATTTATGCGTACTGGCATCGATCAATTTTTGGCTATCGACCAACAAAACCACAATCGCTTGTTCCGCCCCTTGCATCGGATGGATGATGTTATCGGTACGGATGGCCTGCATCAGCATATAAGAATAGCGCCCTTGAATCGACACAAACCCCCCTGAGGCGACGGCATTGGGATGGCGTAAGGCGCGGGCAACGGTGCGTTGCAAGATCGGATGTTGCAGTAAATCTAAGCCGATAATAAACGGATATTGTTTTTCGGGCGGCTCACGAAACACGATAGGCGCATACAGGGCACGGTCGGGAGCGATGCGCCAAGGCTGTGCTTCACCAAAATGAAATTCGCGGATATGAAACGGTTGTTGGTACAAAATCGACCACGACATTTCAAACTGTGGCCGCAGGTGGTAGGGCACCGGTGAGACAAATTCAAACGACTGTAGCTGTGGGTGTGGTTTCAAAAGATGGGCGGCGTATTGCCGAATGTCCTCTAAATCGATTACCCGCAAACTCTCGAACAAGCCAACAATGCTATTGAGTACATGCTCATTCTGGCGCAGTTGGGTTTCGATATGGCTGGCAATCAGCTCACTTTCTTTATCAAACCGATCTTCCCACTCGCGCCATTGCCAATAACCATAGACAGCTCCCACCAATAAGCCACCGACTAACCAACTCAAAAACGCCACCATTCGCCACCGTGATGGCAAACGATAGAGGATTAAAATCATACGGCGTAGTTTACGTCGCATGATCGTCATTAAAGAGAAGTTTGTCATGCAGTAATGATGACATCAGCAATCCTTACTCGGCAAGAGGGTTTCTAATAATTTTTTGTCATTTGCCATCGTCATTTGATAACGAGTAATGTGCCCGTTATCCATTGCTAAATAGCCGCCTTTATTGTCATACCAATCTGGAATCACCCAACGTGATAACAGCCGCGAGCCGATGTGATGACGATGATGGCGCGGGCGGTGGGTGTGGCCGTGGATGAGATAGTCTGCTGCTTGCTGGTGCCAGCTGTGTTCAAGGGCTGCGGTGTTGACATCCATAATCTGGGCGGTGCTGTCTTGCTTATGGCGTTGGCTACGCTGGCGCAGTTTTTCTGCCAGTTGTTGGCGGAAAGACAGCGGTAGACGCCGCAACAAGGCCAATCGCCACGGCTGTCGAATTTTTTGTCGATAGCGTTGATAGGCGACATCATCGGTACACCAAATATCACCGTGGGACACCATCACGCGATGGTGTTGACACTGAATCACACTGGGATCTTCTAGCAAGGTGGCGCCGGTTAACTCGCTAAACCGTTGCCCGAGTAGAAAATCGCGATTGCCACGCATGATAAATAGGGGGGTGTGATAGGCGAACTTCCCCATTTCAGCAATTAACTGACAATTTAAAGGGGTTAAGTCGTCATCACCAATCCAGTATTCAAACAGGCCTCCCAAGATATAC
>NZ_JBSQVP010000086.1:0-7921 GCF_055136605.1 Aquaspirillum sp.
CCGCACCTTCAGCCTCGAGATCGGCTACAACAGCGGCATCGCTGGCGCCCCGGTCCAGTTCGGCATCGGCACCTTCGACCTCGGCGCGGTTCCCGCTCCCGGCGCGGTTGCCCTCCTCGGTCTCGCTGGCCTCGCTGGCCGTCGTCGCCGCTGATCGCTGAACTTCTCGCAACGAGAAAAAAGCACTCTTCACCCGGCCGCGGTTTCAAACCGCGGCCGGGGTTGCTTTTAGGCGTGATTGGAAGTCATCCCTCGCCGCCTGCGTTGGCAGTGCGGCGATTCAATTGGCCAAATGGCGCGGCGCTAAAGTCATCACCACCGTCGGCAATGCAGAAAAAGCGGCTTGGTGCCGTGAATTGGGCGCAGATATCGCCATTGTCTATTCAGAACAAGACTTTGCCAGCGTGGTGCGAGAACAGGGGCGAGTGGCATTGATTTTAGATTGTATCGGCGGCAGTTATTTGCAGCGCAATTTGCAATGTCTTGCCACCGATGGCCGCTTAATTGTGATTGGTGTGATGGGGGGAGCAAAAGCAGAATTGGATTTGGCGATGTTATTGGTCAAACGTATCCGTTTATTGGGTTCAACGCTACGCAGCCAAGGCTTGCCACAAAAACAGCAACTGACGCAGGCACTTCGCGAACATATCTTGCCGGCAATGCTGCGTGGCGCACTCCGCCCCACCATTGATTGTTGTTTTGCCCTCGCCGATGCTGCCGCCGCCCATCGCTATCTCGAAGAAAATCGCAATTTGGGCAAAGTGTTGCTAAACCCTTAAGCCAGCGGGTTTTAGCGAAAAATCGGCACCACGCTGAGCGGTTTTTAGCCTCGCCGCATCGCAATTGTCGCGGTTGGTGTAAAATCGGTCGGTTTATGTTCGAGCCAACTTGTGTGCTGTTGGCGCGACAATCACTATTGAGTAGGCGAAGCAAGTACGCCATGCCCACCACCCTATTGATTAGAGAATGTTATGAAAGCTGCTGAGATTCGCCGCAAGTTTTTAGATTTCTTCGCCTCCAAAGGCCACCAAATCGTCAGCTCAAGTTCCTTGGTGCCGCACGACGACCCGACATTGTTATTCACCAATGCCGGAATGAACCAATTTAAAGACGTGTTTCTAGGGTTTGATAAACGCCCCTATACCCGCGCCACCACCAGCCAAAAATGTGTGCGTGCAGGCGGCAAACATAACGATTTAGAAAACGTCGGCTATACCGCCCGTCACCATACTTTCTTTGAAATGTTGGGCAATTTCAGCTTTGGCGATTACTTCAAACGCGATGCCATCCACTATGCGTGGGAATTTTTGACCAGCCCAGCGTGGTTAAACCTGCCCAAAGACAAGCTGATGGTGACGGTTTATGCCACAGACGATGAGGCATACGCTATTTGGCACGAAGAAATCGGTGTCCCAGCAGAAAAAATTGTCCGCATTGGCGATAACAAAGGCGCGCCGTATGCCAGCGATAACTTCTGGCAGATGGGTGATACTGGCCCGTGCGGCCCATGCACCGAAATTTTCTACGATCATGGCGCGCACATCTGGGGTGGCCCTCCCGGAAGTCCCGAGGAAGACGGCGACCGCTTTATCGAAATTTGGAACAATGTGTTTATGCAGTTTAATCGCACCGAAGACGGTGTGATGCACCCCTTACCGAAGCCCTCGGTCGATACCGGCATGGGCTTGGAACGTATCTCGGCGGTGTTGCAAGGCGTTCATGCCAACTACGAAATCGACTTGTTCCAAAATCTGTTGCAAGCCGCTGCGCGTGAAGTCGGTGTGCCATTCAGCATGGACGTGCCATCGCTGAAAGTGATTGCCGACCATATTCGTGCCTGTTCGTTCTTGATTGTCGATGGGGTGATGCCATCGAATGATGGTCGTGGTTATGTGCTGCGCCGCATTATTCGCCGCGCCATTCGTCATGGCTACAAACTCGGCCAAAAACAGCCGTTCTTCCATCGTTTGGTGCAAGATTTGGTCAACGAAATGGGCGATGCCTACCCCGAATTGCGCCAGCAACAAGCCCAAATTGAAGACGCGCTGAAACAAGAAGAAGTGAAATTTGCCGAAACCTTAGAAAACGGCATGGCCTTGTTAGAAGCCGCGTTAGCCAATCAAGCCACGACCCTCGACGGCGCCACCGCGTTCAAACTGTATGACACCTACGGTTTCCCGCTTGATTTAACCGCCGATATTTGCCGCGAACGGGAAGTGACCATCGATCAAGCAGGTTTTGATGCCGCAATGGAAGCACAACGTGCGCTGTCGCGGGCAGCTTCTAGCTTTAAAACCCAAGGCCAGTTGGAATACAGCGGCAGCGATACCCGTTTTGAAGGCTATGACAGCAGCAGCGTCGATGCCCATGTTTTGGCACTGTATAAAGACGGTCAAGCCGTCAACAGCCTCAGCGCAGGCGATCAAGGCGTGGTGGTGTTAGATTGCACCGCGTTTTATGCCGAAGGCGGTGGTCAGGTCGGTGACCGTGGTGAAATTATTGCGGCTGGCGGTGTGGGCGCATTGTTTGATGTGGTCGATACCCAAAAAGTCACCGCAACAGCTTTTGGTCATCACGGCACTTTGGCACGCGGTCAGCTGCAAGTAGGCGACAGTGTGCAAGCCACAATTGATTTACACGCTCGCCGCGCTACCGAACGCAATCACTCCGCCACTCACTTATTACACGCCGCTTTGCGTGAAGTATTGGGTAAGCATGTGCAGCAAAAAGGCTCGCTGGTCAATCACGAACGCACCCGTTTTGACTTTGCCCATACCGGCCCAGTGACCGCCGATGAATTGGCCGACATTGAACGCGTGGTAAACCGTGTGGTGTGTGCCAACTATGCCGTTGATTGCCGTTTGATGAAGCATGAAGATGCGATTAAAGCCGGTGCAATGGCGTTGTTTGGTGAGAAATACGGCGATGAAGTACGTGTCTTGAAAATGGGCGAGTTCTCCACAGAATTGTGTGGCGGTACGCACGTCGAGCGGACGGGTGATATTGGCTTGTTCAAGATTGTGACCGAAGCCGGTGTGGCGGCTGGGGTGCGCCGGATTGAAGCGGTAACCGGTGAAGCTGCCGTGGCATATGTGCAAGCACAAGATGCGTTATTACGCGACGCAGCTAACCAGTTGAAAGCGCAATCGACCGATGATGTCGGCAATAAAATCCACGCTTTGCAAGATCACGCTAAGGCCTTGGAAAAAGAAATTGCCCGTCTGAAAGGCAAATTGGCCTCTAGCATGGGCGATGAACTGGCAGCACAAGCTCAAGAGATTCAAGGGGTGAAAGTGTTGGCGGTGGAATTGGACGGAGCCGACAGCGCCGCACTGCGTGAAACAATGGACAAGCTGAAAGATAAACTGAAATCGGCAGTCATTGTGTTAGCCAGCCGCAGCAGCGATAAAGTACAGTTGGCTGCTGGTGCAACGGCAGATGTGTGCAAAAAAGTGAAAGCCGGTGAGCTGGTCAACTTTGTTGCAGCCCAAGTGGGTGGCAAGGGCGGCGGTAAACCCGATATGGCCATGGCTGGTGGTACCGAGCCAGCAAAATTGCCAGCCGCACTCGCCAGCGTTGCCGATTGGGTCAATAGTCAGTTGGCAAAAGCATAACACCGCCTTTACAATACTGTTTGGATGCGAGACACGCCGCAAATTTATCAATTTGGGGCGTGTTGTTACGCAAGTAAAAAGTAAAATCAAGCATATAGCAAAAAATCAGCTATGCTAAAAAGTGTGTCAGGGGAGAATGTATCATGCGTGTCGAAGGGTTATCTGCCGTCACTCCTGCTGCAGTCATAACGCCTGCACGCAATAGCACGGCACAAGCAACGTCAGAACAAACCTCATTCTTTGCGGCATTAAGTCGTATTGGTGAATGGCGCAATGCGTCTGGCAATCAAAACACCAGTGCAACGGTGGTGGACAATCGCGGCAAACGCGATGTGGACAGCGAAAACAGCCGCAATGCCAGCACCAAAACCACCCTCACGCCGGAACAACTGCGCGAAATACAACACCTTGCCTCAACTGATCGCCGTGTGCGGCAACATGAGCAAATGCACATTGCGGTTGGCGGCGAGCTGATTACCAGTGGCCCGACTTATGACTATAAGAAAGGCCCAGATGGTAGGCACTATGCCGTCGGTGGTGAGGTTGGGATTGACACTTCGCCAGCACGGACAGCCGAAGAAACAGTGCCAAAGGCACGGAAAATTCGCGCTACCGCCCTTGCGCCGCCCGATCCATCGCCACAAGACCGCAGTGTTGCCGCTCGTGCCACACAGATGGAATTGCAGGCACAAATGGAAATTAGCCTGACTCGTGCCCGTAGCTTACGCAGCAGCAGTGCACTCACCACAGAACAACCACAACTGGCGGCGAACATTCCGCCAACCTATGCCAGCCGCGCCTTACGCACCTACGAGCATTTTTCTGGTGCCAGCAACCGCGAGGTGTTTAGCTTATACGCCTAACCCGAAGGCAGGGTTGTTCTCTCACCACTCACGGCGTTGGCAGATGACTTCTGCCACGCCGTTGGTGTTTTTAAGCGCCGCCAACAACGCCGACAAGCGAAGTTCATCCGTCGGGTTTATCGTCGCCGGTAACAGCAACACCACCGATAATTGCCCCGCCAAATAATGCAGCAAGCATTCAATGTGTGCGGCATCCTCACCAAGATGCGCCTGTAACAGGGCCTCGATTTCGCTGCGGTCGGGCAGTTGTAAACAAGCGGGGGTGCCTTCGTCGTCTTCAGGATCAATATGCACCAATACATCCAACACAGTTGGGCATTGTTGTTTCACCCGTTGTCGTGCCAGCGCCGCAATACGATGGCCTTCTGAGACACTGATTTTGCCATTGACCAAAATATGGGCATCGACTAAAGCCTGATCGCCCATTTTCCGCGTCCGCAAGTCATGCACCCCCAAGACCCCTGATGTCGCTGCCAGTGTCTGTTCAATGGTTTGCACGGTGTTGTCATCCACGCTTTGATCCATTAAATCGGACAAGGCTTGCCAAGCAAATTTGCCGCCGGTACGGGCAATCATAAACCCAACCAACGCCGCCGCCAGTGGGTCGAGGAAGGTATAACCGGCCAAATTGCCGGCAATCCCTGCCGCCACCACTAACGATGACGCGGCATCCGAGCGTGCATGCCACGCATTGGCAATCAACATATTCGATTGCACTTGTTTGGCAATCCGCAACATATAGCGGAATAAAATTTCCTTGGCCGCCAAGGTAAACAACGCCACCCACAGCGCGGCCACATGCACCGCTGCGATAGTCTCTGGATGTTGGATTTTTTCAGCGGCAGACCACAACATCCCCAAACCGGCGACTAAGAGAATGGTGCCGAGGAACAGCGAGGCGGCGGTTTCAAAACGGGCATGGCCGTAGGGATGGCGTTGGTCGGGGTCGGCGTGGCTAAAGCGGTTGACAAACAACACCACAAAATCGGCCAGTAAATCGGACAAAGAATGAAGTCCGTCGGCAATCAAGCTCTGCGATTTTGCCCAAACCCCCACCACAATCTGCAAGATCACCAAAATCAGGTTAACCACCACACTGATCCAAGTGGTGATATGGGCAGCGCGTTGTTTGTCGGCAGGGGTAAAAGACATGCGGTGAGAGCTCCTTGAAAGCACAGCCTAACAGCGGATATTCAAACGGAGATTAAGTCGCGGTTTTCGGTTTGTGATTGACCCACATCACCCCACCCAACACCAACGCCGCGCCAATCAGCTGTTGGGACGACATCGCCTCACCCAAAATCACCCACCCCATCAAGAGGGTCATCACGGGGCCGAGGGTGGACACCATCGCCATTCGCGAAGCCCCAATCATTTCCATCGCTTGGTTCATCAATAACACAGGCAACACAGTGCTAAAAATGCCCATCAGCAAACCATAGAAATAGACCGGCATCGGCTGTACCAGTTGGCTGAGATCTTGTGTCACCAAGAAATGCGCCACCACGCCGAGGGTGGAAATCATCCCGGCCCAAGCCGCCATCTGCAACGGGCCGATTTGTTTCACCAACTCACCAGCGCCCACCAAATATAAAGCATAGGTCACCGCACACGCCGCCACCCACGCCACGCCCAACAACACATCTGGGCCTTCGCTGGCATGTTGCCAATCGTGCGCCACCGCCAACCCGATGCCGGCATAACACAGCAACAACGCGCCCATTGCTTGGCGGCTAATGCGTTTGTGCAGAAAGATGGCTGAGAAAATCAGCACAAAAGTAGGGTAGAGATAGAGCACCAAGCGTTCGAGTGCCGAGGAAATATATTGCAGGCCAATAAAGTCAAAAATGCTGGATAAGTAATAACCACCGATCCCCAACAAGAACAACTTGCCCCAAGTCCGGCGGCCGAATTGCGGCAACGTGCCGCCTTTTTCTGCTGTCCACGCCATCCACATAAAGAACGGCAACGCAAACAACATGCGTAAGGTGAGTAAGGTAACGGGGTCAACCTGATAGCGATAGGCCAATTTGACAAAAATCGCTTTGGCAGAAAACCCCAATGCAGATAACACTGCCAACATCACACCTCGGCCAACAAAGGTACGCGGCATGTGTGATAAGGCCAAAGAAACAGGACTCATAATAAGGTACGCTTGTCGATGAGTGAATTGAGGATGGCGGATTGTGGAAGATTTCTGCCATTTCCACCATGCGGATTTGTTACAGTAAGACTTCGCGATTGGCGAAGGCTGAGATAAAGGATAGTGTGGTGAGATTGCATTACGATTTCACAGATTTAAGATTGTTTATTCATGTGGCGGAAAGCGGCAGCCTCACCGCCGGTGCCAGCCGCTTGCCATTGGCGTTGTCGGCGGCATCGGCACGGATTCAAAAGTTGGAATCGAATGTCGGTTGTCGCTTGTTGTGGCGAGAACGCGAGGGAGTAACCTTAACCCCCGCTGGCGAGGTGTTTTTAAGCCATGCGCGCAATTTGTTACAAGAGGCAGCGACACTACACGAGGCAATGGGCGCGTTTGCCGAGGGTTATGTGACGGAAATTCGGCTGTATGCAACGACGGTGGCATCGACTGAATTTTTACCCGATGCCTTAAGCCGCTTTTTAAGTGATTTTCCAGATGTTACGGTGGAAATCATCGACCGCCCAAGCCGCGATATTGTCAACAGCATTGCCGCCGGTGAGGTGGAGTTGGGCATTGTCGATCACAGCGTGGGTGCTGAGCGGTTGGAACGGCAAATTTGTGCTCATAATCAGTTGGTGTTGGTAGTACCAAAAGACCACCCCACCGCCACCATGAGTGAGATCCCGTTTTCGGCGGCGTTGGATTATCCATTTATTGGGGTGCATCCGGCGAGTGCGATGCAGCAATTTATAGAGAAAGTGGCGCGGATGCACGGCACCAGTTTACGGTTGCGGGTGCGGGCGCATAGTTTTGAGGCGGTGCATTTGTTGATTGCAAAAGGGGTGGGGATTGGGGTGTTGCCGTTGTCGGCGGCGGAGCGGTATCGCAGTCAGGGGACAACGCAGATTATTACGCTCACCGACCGCTGGGCAAAACGCACCCTTACTGCCTGTGCTCGTCATTTTGCCAGTTTGCCGACGGCACATCGGATTTTATTGCAGTATTTAAAGGGAGATTCGCAATGAGAAATGGTTTGTTATGTGCTGGATTGGCTTTGTTGTATGGGTGCAGCCATGCCCAACCCCCAACCACACCACCGGCGCGGCATGATGTGCATTTTGTGTGCGATCAGGGGGAAACATTGTCTGTGCGCTTTTTTCCGCAGCAGGGGGTGGCGGTGTTGGTAAGGCATGGCGACACCATGTAATGGTCTAATACCCGTAGACACCTCGATAGGGCATGATAGATCTGAACGAGGGGGAAGAAATGAATTCAAAACGTAGTCAATATGATGCGAGCTT
>NZ_JBSQVP010000087.1:0-7772 GCF_055136605.1 Aquaspirillum sp.
CATTGTTACTTTAATACGTTAAAAATAAATTTATCTGATAAATGTCAATTTTTTGTTTTTGTTGTTTTAATTGTTTATATCTTCTGCTTTAATGGTATTAAACAAAGTTGTTAATAAAGCCCATCTGAGGTGCTGATCTTCGAGAGTGGCATTCGGTATGGTCTGAAAAGGAAAGGTAGATACCATGGAGCAGTGTACAAACAATGTTGTTTTGCATTTAATTTTGCAACAGGCACACGCTGAGTTTGATGATCAAGAATTGGTGGATGGTGCGTTGTTGGTGGCGGTTGGGCGTGCTATGAACCGTTTGTGTCCAAAAGCGACACCGGTGGCGTTAGAACAGCACATCCATGTTCGCCACGTCGAACAGAATGTTTTTGTGTGGTCGGATATTACAAGAGTGCAGTGCGATGTGTTTTTGCTGAAATTTGCCGAGGTATTTATTGCGGTAGCGGCTGAAATTGGCGCTGACTATGAGGCAAAGTTGTTTGTACCGTCTAGCATCAATGAACACGAGATTTTGCGTGGGGGTAAGGGCGGCTGTCATACCCATCAACCCTGTGTGACTGTCGAAAAACTCGGCGGTTACTCGCGTAAAAATGTGTTTCGGTTGACAAAAACACCCGTGGCAGTGGTGAATGAAACACGGTTGGATGCAGAAATGGCCTAGATTTTCTGTTTCAGGCTGGCTCTGAATTAGGCAGGAGAATGAGTTTTGAGCCAGTCTTTAAGCGCAGTATCCAAACGTGTTTGCCAGCCTTTACCCGAAGCGCGAAAAGCTGCGACTACCTCTGGCGATAGACGAATGGTGACTTTTTCTTTGTTGATATGTCTTGTAGGTCTGCCACGCTGTATTGTATGTTTAACAGCCTCCCATTCCTGATCTGTATAAGGAACGGCATCTGCATCAGACATTGCTGCCGTGGTGATTACGGTGTCTTCTTCGGTGGTTGGAACGAGAGTTCCAGTTTTAAGTTTCGGCATAGCGGTTTATCTCTACTAATAAGGAGGTCAAGTATTTGTTTCTAACTGACCTCCCTCTTTATTGCACTTATTCCTGCCGCATTTGTGGGAATAAGATCACATCGCGGATTGACGGTGCATCAGTTAACAACATCACCAAACGGTCAATACCGATACCACATCCCCCCGTCGGCGCCATGCCATATTCCAAAGCACGGATGTAATCTGCATCAAAGTGCATTGCTTCATCATCCCCCGCATCTTTTTGCTCAACTTGCTTCAAGAAGCGTTCGGCTTGGTCTTCTGGATCGTTCAACTCTGAATAACCATTTGCCAACTCGCGTCCGACAACAAACAATTCAAAACGCTCGGTGATACCGGCACGTTGATCGCTGGCACGGGCTAAAGGTGACACTTCGGCTGGGTAGTCAATAATGAAAGTCGGCTGCCACAGTTGGCTTTCTGCACTTTCTTCAAACAACGCTAACTGTAAGCTACCGAGGCTGGTTGCGGGTGGTAATTTTCCACCTAAACGTTTGATTTCATTGCTCAACCATGCTGGATCATTGAGCTGTTCATCAGTGTATTGTGGATTGTAATGACGGATGGCTTCTAAAATGGTGAAACGGGCAAAAGGTTGGCCTAAATCGACTTCACGACCATTGTACTGCACCACGGTGGTACCGCAGGCAGCAAGGGCGGCTTGGCGAATGATGGTTTCTGTGAGGGTCATCATCCGTTGATAGTCTGCATACGCCTCGTAGAATTCCATCATAGTGAATTCTGGATTGTGGCGAGTGCTCATCCCTTCATTGCGGAAGTTACGGTTAATTTCAAATACCCGCTCCAATCCCCCCACCACCAAACGTTTCAGATACAGTTCTGGGGCAATCCGCAGATAAAGCGGCATGTCTAAAGCATTGTGATGGGTGACAAACGGTTTTGCCGTCGCACCGCCGGGGATGGGATGCATCATCGGCGTTTCGACTTCTAAATAGCCTTCGCTTACCATCGTTTCCCGCACATTTTGGATGATTTTTGAGCGTTGAACGAAGGTTTTGCGGCTGTCTTCATTGACGATTAAATCCACATAGCGCTGACGATATTTCTGTTCTTGGTCGGTCAGGCCGTGGAATTTTTCTGGCAGGGGGCGTAACGACTTCGTCAATAAACGCAATTCACTGACATTGACCGATAGCTCGCCTTTATTAGTTTTAAACAAGGTACCACGAGCAGCCAAAATATCGCCCATGTCCCAATGTTTGAATGCCGCGTGCACGTCAGCACCCACGCCTTGATCATTAATATAAAACTGGATCCGGCCAGACCCGTCTTGCACCGTGGCAAAACTGGCTTTTCCCATCACCCGCTTTAACATCATTCGCCCTGCTACGCTGACTGTGATGGCGAGTTGTTCTAATTCTTCCTTGCTCTTTTCGCCGTATTGGGCGGCTAAATCTGCGGCCAGATGTTCGCGTTTGAAATCATTTGGGAAAGCAATGCCTTGTTCGCGCAAGGCATGCAGTTTTTGCCGACGTTCAGCAATAATCTGGTTTTCATCAACAGCGATCTCGCTGGCGGGGGTATGTGCTGACATAAAAAATCCGTAATTTAAGTAGAGATTGCGTTAAGGGTTACACGCCTTGTTTCAGGCTCGCTTCAATGAAACCATCCAAGTCGCCGTCCATCACCGCCCTGACGTTACCGACTTCTACGTTGGTGCGTAAATCTTTCACCCGCGATTGATCGAACACGTAAGAACGAATTTGGTGTCCCCAACCCACATCGGTTTTGCTGTCTTCAAGCGCTTGTTTTTGTTCATTGCGTTTGCGTAATTCTAATTCGTATAAACGCGCTTTCAGCATCGACATCGCCTCAGCACGGTTTTTATGCTGTGAGCGGTCGTTTTGACATTGCACAACAATCCCTGTTGGGTTGTGCGTGATACGGATGGCGGAGTCGGTTTTGTTAATATGCTGACCACCGGCACCCGAGGCACGATAGGTATCAATCCGCAGATCGGCAGGGTTGATTTCAACCTCAATCGAATCATCGACTTCGGGATAAACAAACACACTGGCAAACGATGTTTGACGACGATTGTTGGAGTCGAATGGGCTATTACGCACTAAACGATGCACGCCAACTTCGGTACGCAGATAACCGTAGGCATATTCACCGCTGATTTTCAGGGTGGCGCTTTTAATGCCAGCCACTTCACCTTCAGATTCTTCGATCACTTCAGCAGTAAAACCTTTGCGCTCACAATAACGCAAATACATCCGCAATAACATCTGCGCCCAATCTTGGGCTTCGGTGCCGCCTGCGCCAGACTGAATATCTAAGAAGCAGTTGTTGGGATCCATCGGGTCGGAGAACATCCGGCGGAATTCTAATGTAGCCAACAGATTTTCAATTTCATCTAAATCGGCTTTGACTGCCAAGATCGTATCGGTATCTTCTTCTGCCTTTCCCATCTCTAACAGCTCGCCGCCGTCTTCTAGGGTTTGGCTGATGCGGTCGATCACAACGACGACATCTTCAAGTTGTTTTTTTTCACGACCCAATTCTTGCGCCCGTTTGGGATCTTCCCAAATCGTGGGGTCTTCACTGAGGCGGCTGACTTCTTCTAGCCGTTCTTTTTTGGTGGGATAGTCAAAGATACCTCCGAATTTCGTCGTTGCGGGCGGCGAGATCGGCAAGCTGGTTATCAATTTGGTTGAGAACTTCGGCTTCGAGCATGGTGGATCCTGAATGCAAAAATGGCTTCAAAAACCGCAAATTATAACCTTACGCGCTGTGTATTTACACTAAAAGATGTGTCATGTTGCACTGTAATATGCTTTTTTGGAATGAAGCTGTAATGATTTGTTCGTTTTATGCCTATTGCAAACTGGCCTTGAAACGGTTAGTTTTAATGACACTGTTTGTTTTTCTGCCCCTAATCCTTTTTATTGAGGTGAACAATGCGTATTGAAACCTTAGCCGTGCATGGCGGTTATTCTCCCGATCCCACCACCAAAGCCGCCGCTGTGCCGTTGTATCAAACAGCCAGTTATGCGTTTGATAGCGCACAACATGGGGCAGACTTATTTGACTTGAAGGTACAGGGTAATATCTACACTCGTATCATGAACCCCACTACCGATGTGTTGGAAAAGCGCGTTGCGGCTTTAGAGGGCGGGATTGGTGCCTTGGCGTTGGCCTCTGGCATGGCAGCCATTTTGTATTCGATTCAAACCATTGCTGAGGCTGGTGACAACATTATTGCCACTTCAACGCTCTATGGTGGTACCTACAACCTGTTCGCACACACTTTGCCGCAATTAGGGATTGAAGTGCGGTTTGTCGATTATCGCCAACCAGAACAAGTCGCCGATTTAGTTGACGCAAAAACCAAGGCAGTGTTTTGTGAGTCGATTGGTAACCCATTAGGCAATGTGGTCGATTTTGCTGCCTTTGCTGAGGTGGCACATCAAAACGGGTTGCCTTTGATTGTTGATAACACGGTGCCGAGTCCGTATTTGTGCCGTCCGTTTGAACATGGCGCTGATATTGTGGTGCATTCTTTAACCAAATATATGGGCGGTCATGGTACGACTATCGGCGGCATTATCGTTGATTCTGGTAAGTTCCCTTGGGGTGAGCACAAAGAACGCTTTGTTCGTCTTAACACACCAGATGTCAGTTATCACGGTGTGAATTATGTCGAGGCATTGGGAGCGGCTGCGTATATTGCGCGTGCGCGTGTTGTGCCGTTACGCAATATGGGCGCAGCCATTTCACCCTTTAACAGTTTTATGATTTTGCAAGGTATTGAAACCTTGCCATTGCGGATGGATCGTATCTGCGAAAACACCCAACAGCTTGCGAAGTTCTTGCTACAACATCCACAAGTGGCGTGGGTGGAATACGCTGGTCTGGAAGGTAGCCCGTCTAAGGCGTTGGTTGATCGCTATATGTCTGGTAAAGCCTCTGGTATTTTGTCTTTTGGTGTCAAGGGTGGCCGTGAAGCGGGGGCTGCTTTCTTGGATCGCTTACAACTGATCACCCGTTTGGTCAATATTGGTGATGCTAAGAGCTTGGCAACGCATCCGGCTTCTACCACCCATCGCCAACTCAACGATGAAGAGTTGAAAAAGGCCGGTGTGTCTGCTGATATGGTGCGCTTATCGATTGGCATTGAACATATTGAAGATTTGATTGCCGATGTCACACAGGCATTGGAACCTCAAGCATAAACATAGCGTCTTCCTCGCTGTGTGCTTGAATCTCGCAGCGAGGAAGGATGTGCATTGTTTATGTCAGACCTAACGTTTTACCAACAACTCCCAATTTCTGATGACTTTAACCATGTGTTGACTGGGTCTGCTTGGCATGACTTGCCTGCGGACTGGTGGATTGTCATTGCTGATGTAGTCAATTCAACGGATGCAATCCAACGGGGGGCATATAAGGAGGTCAATACGGTTGGCGTAGCGTGTATTGCTGCGCTATCGAATCTTTTGCATGAACATAAATTAGATTTCCCCTATTTATTTGGTGGGGATGGTGCAACTTTTGCGATTCCTCCGTCATGGTACCCTCAAGCTGTTGCTGCTATTCGTGCAACCCAACAAATGGCCAAACAACGCTTTGGTCTGATGTTACGCGCTGGAGCGGTGCCGGTTGCGGTATTGTTAGAACAGGGTTATCGGGTACAGATCAGTAAATATCAGTTATCTACCGCTTTGCAACAAGCCGTATTTGCGGGCAATGGTTGGCAAGTGGCTGAACAATGGGTGAAGCAATCACACTCAGCGGTTCAGACCATCACTCCCGAGGCTTTGCCTGTGACTGCCGATTTTTCTGGTTTTGAGTGTCGGTGGCAGACTGTCCCCAGTTTTCGTGGGGCGAAATTAGCGTTATTGGTGGCGGCAAATACCGATGATGAAAAGCAGCATGTCCAGATTTATCAGCAGGTGCTTGCCAAAATTGCTGAATTGTTTGGTGATGCTGAACAATCGCATCCTCTACGCCCAGAGGCCATGCAATTGAGCCTACAACCAACGGCACTGCAGTATGAAACCGCCGTGCGTACCTTTGATACAACTGTTGATACAACAGCAAACATGGCTGCTTACCGTCGTAAAATTTGGTGGATCAATGCGATTGGAAAAATTATTTTTGCCTGTGGCATTGATACCAAAGCTGTGGCGTGGAGTCGTTACCGGCAAGAATTAGTGCAACATACCGATTGCCGAAAATTTGATGGCATGTTGCGCATGGTATTGGATGGCTCTACACAACAAATTGCGGCCTTAGAACACTATCTACAGCAACAACAATCGTGTGGTTTGCTGCACTTTGGGATGCATGTTTCTAGTCAAGCGTTGGTGACCTGCGTCGTTCATGCACCGGGGCAACAACAACACATTCATTTTGTTGATGGGGCTGATGGCGGATATGCTTTGGCTGCACAACAGATGAAACAAACTTTGCGTTAATGACGCTCTAACTTCACCCGTCCCCCCCTTATCCTGCTTCCTGTTACAATCAGCGCTTAATTATCTGCCTGCACTGAATGTGTAATGGGGGTTGTATGTATTTTGTTGATCGTTCTGTTGCTGTTATCAAACCGAAACAACCGTTTCTCGATTGGTTAAATAATATGCCAGACAACGACATTGATTTGTCGTTAGATAATCTGCGCGCAGATTGCACGGTGTTGTTGATTCCAGAATACGACGAGCCGGAAGAAGGCGTTGCCTATATCGATGAGATTTTTGACCGAGTGTTCGAGATGGAGTTGTCGAGCTGGTATGAAGACAACACCGTTTGGCCGACCGATCGTTCCCTGAAAACCTTTTGGGAATGGTTTGATGTCGAATTTCACTCGATGTTAATTGATACATTAGACGAAGATCTGAGTAATACACCGGTCTAACGTTTTATCTTCCTGTTGGCTATGCGGCCTGAGCAACATTATCCCTTACGGCCCAGCCGCCAGCGTCGTTACGCGCTGTTAATTCTGATAGGGCTTAGCACACTGTTGTTGTCGCTGACCCTTGATGGGCTGTGGTGGTCTCTCCTGCCTTTGGTCTGGGGAGGCTATTGCTGGCGCGAGAACATGCCTGCTGTGGCGTTCATGTTGGAATCGGAGGGGCGTTTGTTGTTGCAAACAGCGGCAGGCAAATGGCTGCCGGTTGAATTAGATACGCAAACCAGAATTTGGCTTCCTTGGTTGATATTGAGCTGGTCGGGTGGGCGGTATGTGGTTTGGCCAGATAGTTGTCACCAAGAAGCTCAACGACAATTGCGTATTTGGTTGCGCTGGCATAGCGCCTTTGCTTCTTCCTCGATGGTAATAAAAAATTGACTGCTTCCACGCTTTTAACAGAACAGACCCCTTTAGCAACATGGTTATCACACTTAGAATCGCTGCATGGTCAAGCGATTGAGCTGGGTTTAGACCGAGTGCAACACGTCAAACAGCGTATGCAACTCAACCCAACGTGTCCGATCTTTATTGTGGCAGGGACAAATGGTAAGGGCTCGATTTGTGCGTTGCTATCAACGATGTTGCGGGCGGCAGGGTTTCGTGTCGGTACTTATACCTCGCCTCATTTGTTGCGCTATAACGAGCGCGTCCGTATCAACATGGAAGAAGCCTCGGATGCGGCAATTTGTGCGGGCTTAGCGGCCGTGGAGCAAGCCAGAGGCGATATTTCTCTGACTTATTTTGAATTTGGCACTTTAGCAGCCGTAGCGTGTTTTATGCAGGCTGAAGTGGATGTAATGGTGTTAGAGGCTGTCTCTTATACACATCT
>NZ_JBSQVP010000088.1:0-7182 GCF_055136605.1 Aquaspirillum sp.
TCCCACCGCTTTGCGGTAACCTGGGATGCCGGCCACCGAAAACTCCGGTGCGCACCATTGGATTGGGAGCCATGCACAGCGACTTGAATGCAAGTGGCTTGATTTTACCACAGGGTGCGCTTCACGCACCCGCAATTCCTACCGCGATTGAAATCGCGGGTTTCCTTGCGGAGGTTCTATGAATTAGGTCGATTTAAGACGTAACTCAGCTGCGCGGGCATGGGCAGTTAAGCCTTCACCATGCGCCAACGTGGCAGCGATTCGGCCAAGGCTATCCGCACCATCAGCAGACACCCGAATCAAACTGCTGCGTTTTTGGAAATCATATACGCCTAATGGACTAGCAAAACGTGCGGTGCGACTAGTAGGGAGAACGTGATTAGGGCCTGCACAATAATCACCAAGCGACTCGGACGTAAAACGTCCCATAAAAATCGCTCCGGCATGGCGCAGTTGATCGAGGTAGTGTTCAGGATGTTCTACCGACAACTCTAAATGCTCTGGTGCAATATAGTTAGCAATTTGGCAGGCTTCTTCTAACGAAGCCACTTCAATCATTGCCCCACGATTCTTCAAACTGGCTTCGATAATCGCTCGACGAGGCATGGTGGGTAATAAGCGGGCAATGCTGGCCTCAACATCGGCGAGGTAATTCGCATCAGGGCAAAGCAAAATCGCTTGGGCGATTTCATCGTGCTCGGCTTGGCTAAATAAATCCATCGCAATCCAGTCAGGATCGGTTTTGCCATCACAGATCACCAAAATTTCTGATGGTCCCGCAACCATATCAATCCCAACAATACCGAAGACACGGCGTTTTGCTGCTGCGACATAAGCATTCCCCGGCCCAGTGATTTTATCCACCGCAGGGATGGTTGCTGTGCCATAGGCCAAGGCAGCCACTGCTTGCGCGCCGCCAACAGTAAATGCCCGATCAACCCCCGCAATAAACGCCGCAGCCAACACCAAGTCATTACGCTCGCCACCCGGAGTGGGCACAACCATAATCACTTCACCCACACCAGCCACCTTGGCAGGGATAGCATTCATCAAGACAGAAGAAGGGTACGCGGCTTTTCCACCCGGCACATAAATCCCAACTCGATCAAGCGCAGTCACTTTTTGACCAAGGACAGTACCGTCTTCTTCGGTGTATTCCCAAGAGTGGGCCAGTTGGTGCTTGTGATAGCGGCGCACACGACCTGCGGCTGCTTCCAATGCCGAACGGGTTTCTGCTGGCAATCGGGTAAAGGCTGCTTTGAGCTCATCGTGGCTAATTTCTAAATCGGCAGCTTGCGTCACCTGCACGCGGTCGAAACGGGCTGTGTATGCCAACAAAGCGGCATCGCCCTGTGTTTTAACAGCCTGAATGATGTCGGCTACTGCTGTATCAACCGCAGGATCTTGAGCCGTTTCGAAGTCTAACAACGCAGCCAACCGTTCTGAAAAGTTGGCTTCTCGGGAAGATAATTTCAACATAATGGGGCGCTATCTCGGATTGATTAAGAGAAAAAATCAGGATAAAGCGACTTTAATACCCAGTGCTAGCAAAACACCCCCTAGCACTCGGTCAACCGTGTGTTGCACACGCCGTAAAGCGCGTAATACCCAAGCTTGTTGGATCAGCAAGACCAATAGAGGCCAATAAACAATCCCCAACAAGAAGATGATAAGGGCAATTAAGATTTTTTCATGTAAAGAAGAATCGGGTTGCAACAGCTGAGTGAAAACACTGAAGAAAAACAACGTCACTTTGGGATTGAGAAGATTACACAACAACCCTTCACTGAAAGCACGCCAAAATGGGACTTGTTGTTGTGTATGGCCATTTTCATCAGTGACAGATGACACACCACCACGTGACAACAAGGCCTGCACACCAATCCAAATCAGATAGCCTGCACCAGCATATTTCAACAGATCAAACAGCCACGGCGTTTGCTGAATAATCAATACCAAACCAAGCACACAATAACTCATGTGCAGCGCAATACCCACGTTAATGCCTAAGGTGGTTGCTAATGCCGCCCGCCGTGAATAACGAGCAGCATTTTTCACCACAAGAAAAAAATCTGGCCCCGGGCTTAGCATCGCCAATAAGGCAATGACGCTAATGGTTAGAACGGTGTCCCATCCCATATTAGTTTTGGCTTTCTATTTTCACACCAGCAGCAAAGGCATCCATCACTGGGCGTAACGTGGCGTATTTCAATTTCAGCGCAGCTTGGTTTACCACTAAACGCGAACTGATATCCAAAATATGTTCCACTGCCACCAAATCGTTGGCACGCAGGGTATTACCGGTTGATACCAAATCAACGATAGCATCAGCCAAGCCGACCAACGGCGCCAACTCCATCGAACCATATAGCTTAATCACATCCACATGCACGCCTTTGCGGGCGAAGTGTTCTCGGGCAATTTGTGGATATTTTGTTGCAACTCGCAAACGCGCCCCTTGTTGCACTGCGCTGTCGTAATCAAAGCCATTTTTAACCGCCACCATCATTCGACAACGGGCAATTTCAAGATCGAGCGGCTGATATAAACCTGCACCGCCATGTTCAATTAAAACGTCGCGTCCAGCAATGCCCAAATCCGCTGCACCATATTGCACATAAGTCGGCACATCACTGGCGCGGACAATAATCAGACGCACATCAGGTAGGTTGGTTTCAATAATCAGTTTGCGAGAAGATTCTGGGTCTTCTGTTGGCACAATACCCGCCGCCGCCAGCAGCGGTAGGGTTTCATCAAAAATTCGGCCCTTAGAAAGTGCAATCGTTAGCATGGGCACATCCATTAATTCAAAACGAAAAACAATAAAAAAAACGGCCCAGCTGAGGTCATCAGCTGGGTTGATCCTAATTTGCCCACACCACCACCTTAAACTTAGTCACGCTCCATCGCGCGACGTTCTCGTTCTAGCTGAGCAATATATTTTTGGATAATGGTTTGACCGCGCATTGATAGGTCTTTGAACTCACAGCCAACCCGTACTTGCACCGTATTATTGCGCTGCGGAATACGCAAAATATTGCGTACTTCGATCACAACGGGAACTGTACCGGCTTGTTTTAAGTCCAATGCCACATCAGAGTAAATCTGCGTCACATCAAATCCGGGTAAGTCTTCAGGCGTCACCAAAGACACCCCACCCAAACTGATGTCGTAGATCGGCAATGTCACCCCATTACCTTCGTCGTAGTCGTGGATGTTGCACATCACCGGACTGGCAATCGGGGTTCGAATGCGGAAATACTCGCGGCGCTGTAGTTTAATCAATGAGGTGGGTAGATTTGTCACGAAGGCGGGGGCGCCTTCATACGTTGTCTCTTTAACCCGACCCACTGAGAACTGCGTCTTAACGCCTTCCGGCGCACAGACCAGCACGTTGCGTTCGCTCGTCAACAATAGCCGATTCATATTGCCGTCGGAACCCATGTCAAAAATCAGCAGATTTTGTCGGGTATCGACCGCCAGAAGACGAGTCAAAATAAACGATTTTCCATGATTGGAAAACACGGTCACCATTTGTCCTGCGTTGATAATTCGACGCAAGTGGTGGGCGATTTCCAATGAGGAAGTCAATGTATAGCGGGCGAGTTCCTCGCTCATCGGCAGAGGGGCGTTAGAGGCGTCGCCGGAAGGGGGGCTGATGTCTGTCACGTTGCAGGAATATCGCTCTGTGTTACGTTACAAAGAATCACTAAAGCAAAATTTATGCTTTATGTGAGCTCAAAACAAGACCTTTAGCGTACCGTAAGCACCTGCTTCAGGTCATGAACCAACACATCCGCCCCGCTGCCATACGTTACATAAGAACGCAGGCGGCCTGACGGATCGTAAATATATGCACCGGCGCTGTGGTCGATGGAATAATTACCTCCAGCAACATCTCCGCGTTTTTCTGCCACCACCTTAAAGGCACGGCTTACCTCAGCGATTGCTGTTGCACTTCCGGTCAATCCAATAAAGCGCGGGTGAAATGAAGTGACATAAGCTTTCATGATGTCTGGAGTATCGCGTTTAGGGTCGACTGAGACAAATAACACAGTGACCTTTTCTGCATCATTTCCTAGACGATTCATCGCTTCTGCCATTTCAGCCAAAGTCGTCGGGCAAACGTCCGGACAGTGAATATATCCGAAAAACAAAACTATTGCTTGTCCATAGAAGTCTGAAAGACGTTTGGAATTACCATTATGGTCAATTAATGTAAAATCAGCACCGATTTTAGCATTACTGACATCTGTGCCTTTCAAATTGAGTGCAGGTGTTGTGGGTTGGCACGCTGCGACACCAACTAATAGCGCAGTCATGGCAAGCCATCGACATCCCATCGCAACCCAATTTTGCACGTTTTATCCTTCAGCTTAATTATGCGCAAGCACACAAGACCGTATGATACATGGCACAGACAGCCATCGTCATTAACCTTGCTCAGACTTTGCAACAGAAAACGGGATTTCCTGCCACATTGGAACAGGTAAAGTCCGTTGTAGCGTCGCTAAATTCTCTTGATAAGCCAGTTGTTGCGGTACAACACGGTTCGCTATCCATCCTGCAAATGGCGCACCACGCTGCACAATCGCAGCGGCAGTCAAACGGGCATGATTGATACAACCCAAGCGCATACCAACCACCAATACCACCGGAATTGCCAAGGCAAGGGCTAAATCTGCCATATCCAATTCATCTGTCAAGGGTGCCAACCACCCCCCCGCACCTTCCACAACGACTACATCCGCCTGTGCAGCTAATTGTCGATAGCAATCAACTAAATGCTTGAGGTCAATTTGCACCCCCGCCTCTCGTGCCGCCAAATGTGGCGAAATCGGCGAGGGAAAACAATAGGGGTTCAGCAAAGCACGGTCGGTTTGTCCGGTGGCGGCGATTAACCGTTCAACATCATCATTGCGCCAAATACCCTGTTCATCCTGCCATGCGCCTGAGGCAACCGGCTTCATGGCCGCCACCCGCAGGCCTTGTTGTTGCCATTGTTGAATCAGTGTCACAGCAACATGAGTTTTACCAATTTCAGTATCCGTACCAGTGATGAAATAGGCTTGGTGCACAACGATTCTCCGCGTCAAGATATGCAAACAGGGCGTGGTAAACACCACGCCCTGTAGTTAGCGTACCACAGCCAAATTAAACAGCAGCGGCTTCAGACGATTTTTGTGGGTTGACTCGTTCACCTTTGCTGAGTTTGTTCAACGCAGACAAATAAGCTTTGGCACTTGCCACGATGATATCGGTATCTGCGCCTTGACCATTCACAATACGACCATCACGGGCCAAACGCACAGTCACCTCACCTTGGCTATCGGTACCACTGGTGATTGCGTTAACCGAATACAGTTGCAACTCTGCCCCAGAGTTGGCCAGTGACTCGATCGCTTTGAACGCGGCATCCACAGGACCAGAACCAGTGGACTCAGCACGTTGTTCTTGTCCCCGTTCGTTGACAGTTAAGATAGCCAAAGGTGGCTCACCGGTTTCTGTGGCAACACGCAAAGACACCAGCTTGAAGTCCTCTTGTTGGTCGATGGTGGTGAGTTCATCACTGACCAAGGCTTGTAAATCTTCATCAAAAATTTCACGTTTGCGGTCGGCCAATTCTTTAAAGCGGGCAAACGCAGCGTTGAGCGCTTCTTCTGACTTCAATTCGACGCCCAGCTCTGCCAATTTCGTCTTAAAGGCATTACGGCCAGACAATTTGCCCAATGTCAAACGGTTGGTGCTCCAGCCCACCGACTCGGCACTCATGATTTCGTAGGTTTCGCGGTGTTTCAATACACCATCTTGGTGAATACCAGATTCATGCGAGAAGGCATTAGCGCCAACAATCGCCTTGTTGGGTTGCACCGGATACCCCGTGATAGTGGAAACCAATTTTGAAGTGGGAACAATTTGTGCAGCGTCGATGCCAGTATGGACACCAAACACATCGTGGCGAGTTTTCACTGCCATCACGATTTCTTCTAATGCCGCATTACCAGCTCGTTCACCCAAACCATTGATCGTACACTCGACCTGTCGCGCCCCGCCTTGCACCGCTGCCAAGGAGTTGGCAACTGCCATGCCCAAGTCATTGTGGCAATGCGCCGACCAAATCACCCGATCCCCACCGGGGGTTTTACTAATCAACTCACGGAAAAAGGCTTCTGTGCGTGCAGGCGTCGAATAACCCACGGTATCCGGCACATTCAAGGTCGTGGCACCTGCTTCGATCACTGCCCCAAAGACGCGGGCCAAGAAATCGATTTCAGAACGCAACGCATCTTCAGCGGAAAATTCGACATCATCCGTATATTCACGGGCAATTTGCACCGCTTTCACCGCTGCCGCCACAACCTCGTCTTCGGTCATGCGCAGTTTCTTTTCCATGTGAATGGGGCTGGTTGCAATAAAGGTGTGAATTCGGCCCCGCGCAGCAGGTTTAATCGCTTCACCAGCGGCACGTACGTCACGCTCATTCGCACGTGCCAAAGAACAGACGGTGGACTGTTTAATCACCGAGGCAATCGCGTGGATCGACTCGGCATCCCCCGGGCTGGCAGCAGCAAAGCCCGCTTCAATCACATCAACACCCAGCTTTTCCAGTTGACGCGCAATACGAATTTTTTCTTCACGGGTCATAGAAGCGCCGGGGCTTTGTTCGCCGTCACGGAGGGTGGTATCAAAGATAACCAAACGCGTATTGCTGCTCATACTAGGAATGCTCCCCAAAGTCGTGGTTGGCTGCGAAGACGTAGCCAAATACCAGTTCAAATCAAAATGTCGTCCCTGTGCTGCGGCAAGTTGGGCAAGTTTTTGTAGCTGCGGTAGCGGCAGACTGCTGCGCTCACGCCATTTGTATACCGCTGCTCGTGAAACGGCCTCGTCCGGAAAATGCTGCTGCAGCGCATCAGCAAGTTGGCTTGGGCCGCCAAAATCAGCGATAAGACGTTTAATGTCTAATTGCATGATGGTTTGCCTCATCTAATGGGGTTACAGTACGTCAAATTAGACTTTTCGTCAATTAAATTCTTGCGAAGTCGTAAAAAAACCCGCACAAGGGCGGGTTTTTTTACAGCTATCCGAATTACTCCGGACGAACCTGTGCAGCCTGCATGCCCTTCTGGCCGCGCTCGGCGACGAAGGAAACAGTCTGGCCTTCTTTCAGGCTCTTGAAGC
>NZ_JBSQVP010000089.1:0-6972 GCF_055136605.1 Aquaspirillum sp.
CAAAAAATAGAATTTTTGTTCAAAATTTATGGAAAGATACGGAGTCAGTCGCCAAAATTTTGGCTTGACTCAAAAAAAGACAGCAGAAAAACATCAAAATCAACAAAAAATGGACAACACCATGAAAGCCCAATCTTTTACCACAGAGGTTGAGACACAAGTTCCAGCCGGACAATTTATCTATTCTCGGACTGACCTCAAGGGAAAAATTGTTGAGGCGAATCAGGCTTTCGTGGACATCAGCGGCTACTCACGAGAAGAGATGATTGGCCAGCCTCATAATCTGGTGCGGCATCCTGATATGCCTAGCGAAGCATTTGCTGATATGTGGCGAGACCTGAAATCGGGCAGACCTTGGCGCGGCATTGTGAAAAATCGGCGTAAAGATGGTGGATTTTATTGGGTGGTTGCCAATGCTTCTCCTGTCCGTGAAGAGGGGAAAATTGTCGGTTATCAGTCAGTGCGAACCCGTCCGACGGTTGAAGATGTGATGGCAGCCAAAGCTGCTTATCAACGCCTGCAACAGGGTGATCGTTCTATCCGTGTTTTTCACGGTCGGATTGTCCCCAAACGTCGTTCCTTATGGGCTTTGTTTTGCTGTTCCGAAGTTCAGCCTTGGCTATTGAGTGGCAGTTGCTTGTTATTTACTGGCTTGTTTTTATTGCGTGTCGTGTTGGGATGGACGTGGTTAGACAAGGTATTACCCATACTGGCTACCTTGTTGTTGTCCATCACCTTATTTTTTATGCTGGTTTTCATGCCAGCATTTCAAAAGGGCTTACAACAACTGACCGATTACCTTGAAACATTGTTGTTATCAGGTGATTTAACCAAACGATTTGACCTACAACGACAAGACCCCCTCGGCATTATTGCCAGAAAAGTCGATCGTTTTGTTTCTTCAGTGCAAGCCACCATTCAATGTATGGGAGATGCCGCGCGGCAAGTTCGCGATATTGCCAACGAGGTGGAACAAGGCATGACCCAAGTACACGTTGCGGCACAACAACAGAATATCGCCTGTTCCTCTGCGGCCCATGAAATCAGTGCTGTCACCCGTTCCATCGCCGATGTCGCCAACAGCGCTGGCCACACCTGTCAAGTTTCCGCCTCGGCTAAACAATCCTCTGAGGCAGGTAGTGTGGTAGCACATCAAGCCAGCCAAACCATCGTCTATTTAGCCGATGCAGTGAAAGCGTCAGCGCAACAAGTTGAACAGTTAGGGCAAGAGTCGGAAGAAATTTCCCGTATCACAGCAGTGATTAAAGACATTGCTGAACAGACTAATTTATTGGCCTTGAATGCGGCCATTGAAGCGGCAAGAGCCGGCGAAACGGGGCGGGGTTTTGCAGTCGTGGCAGATGAAGTCCGCAAACTCGCAGAACGCACTAGCATGGCGACTGAGGACATTAGCCGCATGGTGCAGGCAGTACAACAAGAAACGGTCAAGGCGGTGGCGGGAATGCGTTCGGGGGCGCAGCATGTAGAACAAGGGGTACAACTGGTTGAACAAGCAAAAGGGGCGTTGCATGACATTAACCAAAAAATGCAAACCACGACTGAACGCGTCAGTGAAATTTCATTTTCTGCCCAACAGCAAAATCAAGCCGTTCATACCCTAGAAGAACATTTGGGACAAATTGCGGTAATGACAGAACAAAATCGGGTGGTGGTGTCGTCTACCAGTGACACCGTTGCACACCTAAACAAAATGGTATTGCGTATGGAAAAATCCGTTACGCAATACCGCGTTAAGGGCTAAAACTTATTTCACACCATACACTTGGTCAAACACGCCACCATCTGAGAAATGCGCTGTCTGGTTCTTTGCCCAACCGCCTAAATCGGCAATCGAGAATAGTTTGACCTGCGGGAATGTATTGCGATATTGGGTAGCGACCTGTGGATCGATAGGTCGGTAGTAATTCTGGGCAATCAAGGCTTGTGCCTGTGGGGTGTATAAGAATTTCAAATAGTCCGTTGCCAGCTGTCGTGTGCCTTTTTTATCGACGTTCTTATCAACAATTGCCACTGGCGGCTCGGCCAAAATCGATAGCGAGGGCACCACAATATCAAATTTTTCGGGTCCTAATTCTTTCTTTGCCAAAATGGCTTCGTTTTCCCATGCCAATAACACATCACCAATCCCACGTTCGGTAAAAGTCATGGTTGAACCACGCGCCCCCGTGTCCAGTACCGGAACGTTTTTATAGAGTGCGCGTAAATAGTCTTTTGCTTTTTGTTCGGTGGCCCCCGGCTGTTTTAATGCCCAACCCCACGCAGCCAGATGATTCCAACGCGCACCACCGGATGTTTTTGGATTAGGGGTAATCACTTGTACCCCAGGCTTGACCAAATCCCCCCAGTCTTTAATTTGTTTGGGATTGCCCTTGCGAACCAGAAAGACAATGGTGGACGTATAAGGAGAGCTGTTATGAGGCAGGCGGCTTTGCCAATTTGCGGGTAACAGCTTAGCTTTTTGGCTAATTTCATCAATATCATACGCCAAGGCCAGCGTGACCACGTCTGCACTTAAACCATCGATTACCGAACGGGCTTGTTTACCCGAACCGCCGTGGGATTGTTGAATCGTTAAAGTGTCTTTGCTATTGCGTGCTTGCCAATCTTTGATAAAAGCAGCGTTGATCTCTTTATATAGTTCACGAGTCGGGTCGTAGGATACATTTAAAAGTGTCACCGGCGCGGCCCAAACCGATGAAGACAAACCGACAGCGGCAAGCAACCATGTAAAACGAGTCATGATGTTATCCTTAATTGAGTTGACTCGCCTAGCTTACCCCACCCTAAACCAAGTAAAAAATAATAAATAACGCTTCTTTTATTCTCAATTTGTCTATTGATGATGTTGACCAAGGGGGATCGGTATTTCAAACACCACACAACAGCCGCCATAATAGCTATCTTCAATCCACACCTTGCCGCCACAACTTTCTACAATACGCCGCACAATCGCCAAACCAATCCCCGTGCCGCCACCATCGCGTTCACCAAGGGCATTCGATTGTAAACGCTCAAACACACGAAACACCCTTTCACGATAAGTCGCCTCGATACCCACGCCGTTATCACACACGGTATAGCGGACGTTGTTCACATGACGTTCACCGTGAATGACAATATGCAGTGGCAATATCGGCGGTGTTTTCTCTTGATGGGACGGCTGAGCATGCCGCAGGGCGTTTTCTAAAATCGTTTCGAAAATTTGATTGAGGCGTGGCGTATCAATCCAAACCGCCGGCAACGCTGGATGCACCTCTACCTCAGCATGATATTGCTGTAAAGCAGGGGTCAGACGTTGTAACAATACAGTCAATAATCGATTGACATCCACCTCCACCATCTGACCACGCGGTTGATCAGCGGCCAAATAACGTTCGACATCACGCAATAAATTCTGTTGGCGCCGCGCCTGTTGGCGAATAAAGTTTAAGGAAAACGCCACTTCGGGATCATCCTCGACGCGATTACCTAGTAGAGAAGTCAAATGATCGGCATACGAGGCAAGACGGCGGGCAGGTTCTTGCAGATGATGAGCGGTCACTTCAGCGAAGCGTTGCAACTCGGCATTACTGCGCGCCAGCTGCGTCATCATCTGTTTTTGCTGGGTAATATCACGGCTGACATGCACCATCCCCATCGCCTGTTCGCCCCATGTCACAGGGGATAATATGACTTCAAACCAGCGTTGTCCTAAGCGATCCTCGACCTCGATACGATGTCCTGTTCCACCTTGATAAATCTGTTGGCACACCGGACAGTCTTGAATCGACAGATGTGAGGCATGTAATACATCATGGCAATGTCGGCCAACACACTCGACCTCGGATAGATTGAACAGCTTACGAGCCGCAGCATTGGTTTGGCGGATTTCACCATTCACATCAATCACCACCGTCGGGTCGGGAATGGCATCGTAGGTTGTGGCGGCATGGGCCATTAACCGGAACGGCCCCGCTAGGGCATATTCCACCAGCGCCACATAGATATACCAATAACCGAGAATTTTAAACAAATGGCCAATCAGGTTGGATAAGCCATACACATCAACATAAAAAGTGAACGCCAACTCGGCAATAATCGTGGCCACAATGGATACCGAAATCAGCGCCACCATGTGAGGATCAAAGCGTTTTCGCCGCCAATAGAGGTGTAAACCGGCCAATATCAGCAATAACACGATGATATATTCACTCACAATTTTAAAAGGCGTGAGTCCTTTTCCTTCAATAAAGGCATCGGGAAAATAACCCGACATAATCCATGCCCATACCGCCAACGCAATTCCCCCCATCGTGGTAATCAGCCAACCACGGTGTAGCGTACGCACCCCAAACCACGGCACGGCCAATAACAACAGCGCCTGTAAATAACGGGTTGCAACCCAAACTTGGGTGGGTAAATTGGCATCAGTCACGCCGGGATAAATATTCATTCCCTTGTAAACCAAGGTATGAAATAAATCTAAGGCGCCCAACCACAACAAACCGGTACCGAGAAAAAGCAAAAACGGATTACGCGAAAAACCATAGGTATTCCATGCCACGATAAAAGCACTGGTTGCCACTACGATAGACACCAGTTCTGCCACGGTATGGAACAATAAAAAGCTGAAAAAACTTAACGGGATTAACAACATCACCGCCAGCAGGGGCACAATCGCTCGCCGTCCAATTAGCATGGACTTGAGCGATTGTATAATTTCTGAACCATACCCATTCATTGGTTTTCTTTCACGCTTTCAAGCGTCATTTCCGTCAAATAGGGAATTTCAAAGGTGAAACACGAACCCAAGCCTTCGCCAGCTGATTCCACCCACAATCGCCCACCATGATGTTCAACAATTTTGCGACAAATCGCCAATCCTAAGCCAGTGCCTTCATAGGCCGAGCGAGATTGCAAACGCTGGAACATTTGGAACAAACGTCCGGCTTGCTCCGGCATGATGCCAATTCCATTATCTTGAATCGACACCGACCACATACCATCGCCGACCACTGCACGGATTTCAATATGTGGCACACGCTCCGCCACACGAAATTTCAAGGCATTACCGATCAGGTTTTGTAACAAACGCAATAGCTCATCCGGACTGGCAAACAGGCGTGGCCATTCACCCTGCACTGTGATCTGTGCGCCCGACTCACGCACCATTGGCTGTAAGAATAACAGCACTTGTTGCAACACCTCTTGGCTTTCTATCCAAACAGGGGGTTCCCCCTTGCGGCCAACACGCGAATATTCCAACAACCCAATTAACATTGCATCTAAGCGTTTTGCACCATCAATCGCAAAATGACAAAATTGTTGTTGGTCTTCATCTAATTGATTACCCAAACTTTGCCGGAGCAATTGCAAATAACTCGAAATCATCCGCAGTGGTTGCCGCATATCGTGAGAAATACTGTAGCTAAATTGCTCTAGTTCAGCATTCGAATGTTCCAACGCATGGGTTTTTTCTTGCAATTCGGCTTCGCTGGCTTTGAGCGCACTGATATCAATTGCGGTCACCGCCACCAAACGCTGTTCGGCTAATTGCACCGGAATGGCATGTAACATCACTGCGATCTGACGGTCTGGTAGCACAATATTGAGATGGTCAATTGTCGCCAACTGCCCCTGAATGGCCTGAGCCAACAGCCGCTGCAATGCTTCTTGTTGTTCAACTTTTGGCCAACAAGGTAAGTCCACCAAGGTTGCACCCAGCACTCGTTCCCGTTGTCCATGTAAGACAGTTAAAGCCTGTGAATTGACTTCTAATAGCCGCCCGTCACTATCAACAATCGCCGCCATCAAACTAGATTGTTCAAATAACGCGCTAAATAAGCCTTGGCGATAGGCCAACGCTTGGTTAGCCTGTGCAATTCTGTGCTCATCACGCTTCATCCGCATGATAAACAGCACAAACAGTACCATTAACACCACAGCAAACACCGATACCCATGCCACTTGTCGGTACCAATCGGCCAAATAATCCTCATCCGCCAAAGCCACTTGCACATAAAACGGATATTTTTTCAACACACGAAAGCTACCAAGGCGCGCTTTAGCATCGGTGGAGGCGATAAACCGTAATGAACCTGCGCTCACCCCCGCTTCAATTTGTCGGCGCACCGCATTACTCGGTGGAATCGGCTGATTGATGTCTTGCTCTTGTACGCTGCTATAAGGGGTGCGGAAAATCAGCCGGAAATTATCCGACCGCCGCAGTAAGGCACGTCCTTGATCGCCGACATCCAATTTCGCGAAATCATCGGCCAAATCGTCAAGGTGAAACAGGGCATTCACCACACCTATCAATTCACCATCAGCGTTACGAATCGCCAGCGATTGCACCAATGCCCACTTTCCCGTGGCACGAGCGACTAAGGGATCGGAAAAGACATGATTTAACGAAGGGTTGGCGCGCAAGCGTTGGAAATGGGGACGATCAGCAATGGAAAACGGGCGCCATTTAGCATCAGAAGACAACAATAATTGACCATCGGCATCAAAAATAAACAACCCTGCTACGGCAGGAAAATCAACAATTAAGTTCGCCAGCCGTTTTTGCATTGGCAATAGCGATTCTGAAGGAGTGCGGCTCCATAAGCCTTGGGTACGCACTTCGTCTGCCACAAAAGAAAGAATGCCATCCACACGAGAAAAGTCAGCCGCCACCCGTGTTTCTAAAACCTGCACCAAGTTATCAGTATTGATCTTGGCACTGTTCACGGCCTGTTGATGACTCGCCCACAGGAAATAGACCATTGTGGTAAGAAGACATAGTAAACCAAGGCTAAACGCCAACACCGGTGTCCGCATGGTCTGCATAGGCAAGGAGGATGAAGCAGAAAGTGGTGCCATAACGGTAACCCTAACGCTGCAATAGATTGATGTAAAAGTGAAAAAATAATAGAAAAAAGTTTTTTCACTTTAGAAGATCAGCACTGCGATAACTGACATTATTATACA
>NZ_JBSQVP010000090.1:0-6836 GCF_055136605.1 Aquaspirillum sp.
GAGCATTTTTGTTATCGTGCTAAAGGCAATGACAACCAGCATGGAGAGCCAGATGAAAGGCGTCGTATTTACAGAGTTTTTGGAAATGGTCGAGGCACGTTTTTCGGCTGATTTGGTCGATGATGTGATTGATGCGGCTAACCTGCCATCGGGTGGGGTATATACCGCTGTAGGCACCTATCCCCATGAGGAAATTGTGGCGTTGGTGTTGGCGCTGTCACAACAAACAGGGTTGAGCGTGCGAGATCTGTTGTTGGCGTTTGGTGAACATCTATTTGGTCGTTTTGTGCAGGGGTATCCTGCTTTTTTTGTCGGTGTAACCGATGCTTTTCAATTTTTAGCTGGTATTGAAGACATTATTCATGCCGAAGTATTAAAATTGTATCCTGATGCTGAGTTACCGCGCTTTATCATAGAACACCACGACACCACAAAACTGCAATTGCTCTATCATTCTGGTCGGCATTTTGAAGATTTAGCAGAAGGTTTGATGCGCGGTTGTGTGGCCCATTTCGGTGGTGAAATTAACATTAGCCGTGAATCTATCGGAGAAGGCGATGCACGCCGTGAACGCTTTATGCTCACCCGTTGTTAAATCGGGTACCACTCAGGATGAAGTCAGCCGCCTCACGCGGCGGCTTGAACGTGAACGCGCGGCACGCAAACAAGCAGAACAATTATTAGAGCAAAAAAGCCTACAGCTGTATCACATCAACCAACAGTTACAGCAATTAGCCACCAATCTTGAACAGCAAGTGGCGGAACGAACCGCAGAATTAACACAAGCTTTAGAACGCGCAGAAGCGGCGACCCGCGCAAAAAGTGAATTTTTGGCCATGATGAGCCACGAAATTCGCACGCCAATGAATGGCATCTTGGGCATGACACAGCTGTTGGAATTATCACCGCTGTCGTCTGAACAACAGCAATGCTTAGAAACCATTCGCAGCAGTGGTGATGCCCTATTGGTTCTCATTAACGATATTCTTGATTTTTCTAAAATTGAGGCTGGCCGCTTAGAACTGGAGCAAAGGGCGTTTGACCTACGCAAAGAGCTACAAAGCACACTTGACTTATTTCAGCCGGCTGTTCACCAAAAGAATCTACACCTCAACGTGGCCATCAAGGGTGAACTGAATCACTTGGTGATAGGTGATAGCACTCGCCTGCGCCAAATTCTCTCTAATCTACTCTCGAATGCCATCAAGTTTACTCCACGTGGTCAGATTCAAGTCCATGCAGAATATGTTCTCTCTGAACATGCGGTGGAATTGCGGTGTGCGGTACAAGATAGTGGAATCGGTATCCCACCAGAAAAGCAAAGCCGTTTATTTCAAGCTTTTACTCAAGCCGATGCTTCAACCACTCGGCAATATGGTGGGACTGGTTTAGGGTTGGCGATTTGTGCTCGACTGGCAGAGGCAATGCAAGGTTGGATTACCGTTGAAAGTGAAGCTGGCGCCGGGGCCACTTTTCGGTTTGCGGTACGGTTTGGGATTGGTGAAGCGTTATGCAGTACAGCGCCTAGCATGGTTCAAACAGAGTCGATGGCCACGCAGTCGGTGCGCGCATTGGTGGTCGATGACAACGCTGTCAATCGCACTTTAACAGTCGCTTTGTTGGCTAAATTAGGGATTCCTGCTGATACTGCGGTCGATGGGGCGGTGGCGGTGGAACAAGTACAGCAACATCAATACGATATTGTGTTTATGGATATGCAAATGCCGGTGATGGATGGTATCTCGGCAACACAAGCCATTCGCCAATTACCATTAGCCATACAACCGTATGTGATCGCTTTAACTGCGAATGCGTTTGAGAGTGACCGTGAAATTTGTTTGCAGGCAGGTATGGACGATTTTCTCTGTAAGCCATTTCGATTAGACGATTTGAAAAAGAAATTGGCCGCTTTTCAGCGGCCAACAGCGGTATAGATCCAATGAGAGCTTAGAGTTGGAAGTGTTTAATCAACTCGCGCAGTTGCGCTGCCACCTGTTCTAAATCTTTTGCTGAGTGCATGGTGTGGTCCATGGTGCCACTGATTTCCTGCACGGTTTGGGCCACAGTTTCAACCCGTTCTGAAATAGCATTGCTGGCAGCATTTTGTTCACGAATGGCGTGCGCCATCTCTCGCACATGGTCGAGTGTACGCAATGCGCCCTGTTCGATTTGATGCAGCGACTCGGCGGCGGCTTGTGCTAAATCAACCCCCTGTTTTACCTCCGGCAACGCGCTATCCATTGAGGCAACGGCTTCGCCGGTTTCTTTTTGGATGCTGCTAATCATCTGCTCAATTTCAATGGTTGCCGAGGAGGTTCTTTCTGCGAGTTTACGCACCTCATCTGCCACCACTGCAAAACCTCGACCTTGTTCTCCGGCCCGAGCTGCTTCAATCGCGGCATTCAATGCCAACAGATTGGTTTGGCCTGCAATATCCTTAATTACATTTGCAATCGAAGAGATACGATTGGCCTGTTCATAAAGATTGCGAATTCGCTCAGAACCACAGGCAACGGTACTTGCAATGCTTTGTATGGCCACGGCTGCCTGATCGACACGCGCCTTGCCTTGTTTCGACAAGTTGGCGGCGGTACAGGAATCGGCCTCGGTTTTCTCTGTGCTGTCTGAGATATGACTCGACGTGGCGGTCAATTGTTGAATGGCTGCTGCCATCGAATTGGTTGCATCGGCTTGGTCATCGGTATTTTTGGCTAATTGCGTCGATGCAACATGAATTACTTTTGCATGCTGAACCAGCAAATCGGCATTATGATGAATATCCGTCATGATGTTGCGTAACGATTGCACCATGCTGGCGAGGGCATGGACAAGGCTGCCGGGCTGAGTTTTGCCGAGATCGGCATTCAGTTGGCCTGCTGCGACCTGCTGCATGATCTTTGTCGCCCAAGCAGGTTCTCCCCCCAACTGGTTTAATACACTCTGTGTGACCAACCAACAGATGCTACCAATCAGCAACAACACTGCCGCAGCAATACTGCCTTGGTAGAGCAAGGCTTGGTGAAAGGCCTGTTTGACTTCATCGATATAAACCCCAGTGCCAACAATCCAATTCCATGCCTGAAATTTTTGGGCATATAACAATTTTGGATAAAGCGTTGGGTCGTTATTGCTCTTGACGAAGTGGGTGTCCATGTAGGTTTTGGTTTGCTGTTGTAACAGCTTAGCCAGTTCAAGGATGATTTTCTGGCCATTACCATCCTCGATTTTTTCCCCCATCGGCTTGCCTTCCCATTCGGGTTTCAATGCGTGCATCACACTGACCCCCTCGGGCGTCCAGATATAGAAATAGTCACTTTTTCCATCTGGACCATTAAAGCGGATTTGGCGGATGGCTTCTTTGGCTAAGCTTTGCGCTTGCTCACGGCTTAGCCGGCCACTGCTTTCTTGGGCATAGTAGTAATCAAGGATGTTGTAAGCCCCTTGGGTTAACGCACGAATTTGTGCCTTACGCTCCTCTAACATCAGCGTTCGGACATGCAGTGCCGAGACCGCTGCGAGCGTAAGCACGCCAAACAACGCAATTAACACCACCAGCCATAGCCGAATCCGCAAAGAAAATTTGTTTAACATAGTCAATCACGATACAAAATTGCGAGTAATGAAGTATAGATGAGGCTTTTTCTGCTTGCTGTTAAAAATTTTGGTCTTGATGATATTTCTTCGCTGCTTGTGACCTACTTAAGTTAGGTTTGAATCTCTCCCTGTCTAATGGTCCCTGCCGAACTTGTGGTAATGACCTCGATAGGGAGAATGTAATGAAGAAACTGTTATCTGCTGTTGCTGTGGCGTTGTTGTCTGGTGTTGCTGTGGCTGGCCCAACCTGTACCCAAGCAGAACCAAGCACTTGGCAAAATCAGGATAAGTTCCAAGCACAATTGGTTGAGCAAGGCTATCAAATTAAGAAATTCAAAGTGACCGATGGTAATTGCTATGAAATCTATGGCAAGAACAAACAAGGTCAGAAAGTGGAAGTCTATTTCAATCCTGTTGATGGTAAAGTTGTGAAAACCAAGACAGAATCCTAATTGATTTCAACGAAAAAGCCAGCTGCTGCTGGCTTTTTCTATAGAGAACGATAATGCAAAATAAAGTATTGGTATGGGACAAATGGGTTCGTACCTCACATTGGCTAGTCGCAGGGCTATTTTTCATTAACGCATTTTTAACTGAAGAAGGCGATGAAATTCACCGTTACTTAGGTTATGCTATTTTAGCTATTATGTGTATTCGCTGGATATGGGGCTTTATCGGTACTCAGTACGCAAGATTTTCCTCTTTTTTCCCTACGCCACAACAGATTATATTACACATTAAACATATTCATGATGGAGAAAAGCATGGTTTAGGGCATAATCCCTTAGCTGCCATGATGATTTTTGCTCTATGGGGTGTAATGTCAGCCTTAATTGTTAGTGGCTGGATGATGACATTAGATCAATTTTGGGGTGAGGAGTGGGTTGAAGAGTTACACGAATGGCTAGTTAACATGATTTATGTCATGGTTTTTATTCATGCGACAGCAGCTATTCTTGAAAGTTTTTTGCAAAAAGACAATCTGATTGCTGCCATGATTCATGGTAAAAAGAAGGTGAAACTTAATGAACAATCCAGTAAAAGAGAAGTATAAGCTATTTCTATTAGAAGACGATCCAATCTTAGGTGAAAGCTTATTAGATGGTTTATGGGATGCGAATTTTGAGGTCACTTGGTGTCAGGATGGATTGCAAGGTTTAGCGCAACTACAAAACAATCATGATTATCATGTGCTGATTTTAGACTTGGGTTTGCCTGGGTTGGATGGTGAAGTGTTACTAAAAACATTACGTCAATATAAAAACGCCATTCCCACATTAGTGCTCACCGCTCGTGGCCAATTAGACAGCAAAATTGAGTTGCTGAATGCTGGAGCAGATGATTATTTAGCTAAACCGTTTAATTTGGCAGAGTTGATTGCGCGACTACAGGCATTGATTAGACGAACCCACAAAAAGACAGTGAGTTATATCGTATGGCGTGATTTGCGTATGACCCATGATGCTTCTATGGCGTGGAAAGCAGAACAACCTTTGTTGTCGAGTGCCATTCTATTGCGTCTGCTGCATGCTTTTATGACACATCCGCAACAAATATTGTCTTATCAACAACTCAATGATTACCTGTATGGTAATGCAGTGGAGCATGACAGTAATCCGTTGGCTTCGCATTTATCACGGCTTAGGAAAATGTTAGGTGACACCTACATAGAAAATATTCGAGGTGAAGGGTGGCGGCTCAATTAAAAAAACACTCTATTCTATTGAATCTCAGTGTCAATATTTTTCTTGGAATTATGATTGCTACCTTTGTGATGTTAGCTTTGGTGGCCAGACAGGTTAGTCACGAAGTGGATGAAATCATAGAAACTCGTCTAGTTGAAGCGGCGCGATTTTATCAACTATTACCAAAACAGGTTCTGATGCAAATCCCAAGTGATTTGGTTTTAGATAAGGATTATTCTTTATTCGCCAAGTATAGTTTATACAATATCAAAACCAAGCAGCTGATAGCTACCAATCAATTTCCACCTTTCCCGATTGATGCCACCGGAAAAATTGATCTGGCTGACACTTCTTGGCAAACACACAGTGAAATTAAAAACGATCAAAAAATCATCGTCGCTATCTCGTTAGATGTGCGTAATTATCTTGCTGCAGATGTAGCAAAAGATGTTTCACCTGTAGTGATGATTTGTTTATTGTTGTTGGGCATTGCGATGATTTTTGGTGTATGGCGCGGCCTTGCACCATTAAGGCTATTTTCTCAAGAAGTGGCTTGTCGCCCAGGTGACGACTTATCTGCTTTTACGATGCCTGTACCGAAAGAAATTGAAGTATTGCCACAGGCTTTGAATCAACTATTGATTAGAATCGCTGAATTTAGACAGCGAGAACAACGTTTTGTTGCTGATGCTGCGCATGAGCTCCGCACCCCTTTGGCAGGGATTTTATTGAGCTTAGATGTGATAGAAACTACACAACGCCAAGAAGCAAAACAACGTGGTCTACGTAATATTCGTTTGTCTACTCAGCGTGCTCACCGTTTGGTTGAGCAATTGCTCTTATTAGCGCGTGTTGATAGTCAGGTGATGACGCTTAAACAAAATAGCTTAATTGAAGTGGTGAAAAATAAATTACAAGAAATTAAGTGTGATGGCGGGATAAAAATCGATTTTTCTACTTCAGATGAAATAGATTATCCGGTTCAACTCGATGAAGATTTGATTGCTGTGATGTTGAGAAATGCTATTGACAATAGTGAGAAATATGGTGCTAGTATGGTACAGGTTTCTGTCAATAATAATTGTCTCACCATAGAAGATAATGGGCCTGGGGTGTCCCAAGATGTATTAGCAAACCTTGGTAACCGTTTTTACCGTCCAGCTGGTCAAAAAATAAGTGGTTCTGGTATTGGTTTATCACTTATTAAAGAAATTGCTGCTCTGCACCATGCTGAGGTGAACTTTTCCTCCCCTGCTGGTTTTTCGATTACCATTCAATTTCCCTCTGTTTAATGATGTTAAAAATCAATTATCGAAATTTTTTATTTCAAAAGCCAGAAAAAATAGCCTTGCTTTGCACACTGTTTTTTATCGTGGTTTTTAACATTTCTTTTTGGCAGCATCTTTCTGCTTGGTTGAGTCCGATGGGGCTCGATGAGTTCACCGTTATCTTAATGGTTTTTTTGCTGATTGGTGCTGTTTTATATTTGGTTTTTTGTTTGTTGCTTATTCCATTTTTGTTTAGACCAATTGTGCTTTCTCTGTTGATTGCAACATC
>NZ_JBSQVP010000091.1:0-8992 GCF_055136605.1 Aquaspirillum sp.
TGGTAATTGGCGGTTGATCGTAGCGGATGCTGTTGATCAAATCAGACAGCAATTCGGGTGATTGGGCAAAGAGACGTTTGAAGATGTAATCGTTCTTCGTGTCGAGCAGCGGCAGCATGATGGGAGTGGGGCTGAGGGTGATATGGTTAATTGTAGTCCGTTGGGTTGGTTTATGTTATTAGGTTTGTTAAGCATCGGTAACTTAACCTTGCCGACTTGGTATTGATCCTTGTTTGGGGCGCATGATGCGCCCCAAAGTAGGGTTACATCGATTCGAGGGTTTCAATCCCCAACAACCCCAACCCTGTTTTCAACGTATCTGCTGTTAAGCGTGCCAATTTCAGGCGGCTTTGTCGTAATTGACCTTCGCTCTTCAACACTGGGCAGGCTTCATAGAAACGAGAGAACAGCGTTGCTAACTGATACAGATATTGACACAAGAAATGAGGTGTACCATCACGCGCAATATCTTTTAACACATCAGCAAACTGCAATAACTGCACAGCTAACTGATGCTCGGCTGGCTCTTGCAACACCAGCTCACAAGCTGCATCAAAATCATCTGCTTTACGGAATAAAGACGCGACACGAGCGTAGGCATATTGCAAATAAGGTGCGGTATTGCCTTCAAACGACAACATGGTGTTCCAATTGAACACATAATCGCTGTTGCGGTGTTTGGACAAATCTGCATATTTCACTGCGCCAATCCCCACCACCTGAGCAATCCGGCGGCGTTGTGCTTCATCTAATTCAGGGTTCTTGCTGCTGACCAGTTCAAAGGCACGTTGTTCTGCTTCATTGAGTAGATCAATCAGCTTCACCGTGCCACCCGTACGGGTTTTGAACGGGCGATTGTCTTCACCCATCATGGTGCCAAATCCAATATGTTCTAACACCATATTGGCGCTATAGCCCGCCTTTTGGGCGATGGTGAAAATCTGTTGGAAATGTAAGCTCTGCCGTGCGTCTACCACATATAATGCGCGGTCGAGATTTAATACCGTATGGCGGTAGCGAATAGCGGCTAGGTCAGTGGTGGCATACAAATAGCCCCCATCTTTTTTCTGAATAATGACCGCTTGTGGCTCACCTTCTGGATTTTTAAACTCCTCCAAAAAAACCACCTGTGCGCCATCGCTTTCCACTAACAAGTTTTTTGCACGTAAATCATCAATAATACGCGGCAAATCATCGTTATAGGCTGACTCACCTCGCACTGCAGCGCGATCTAAACTGACTCCTAGACGGTCGTAAACGGCTTGACAATGGGACAACGAAATCTCAACAAATTGCTGCCACAAGGCTAACACGGCGGTATCGCCTGATTGCAGCTTCACCACATATTCACGTGCCAGTTCGGCAAATTGCTCATCTTCATCAAACCGAATTTTGGCTTGGCGATAGAAGGTCTCTAAATCATCTAACGCTAAATCACTGCTGGCGCTTTGTTGTTCTAATAAATATGCTGTCAACATCCCGAATTGGGTGCCCCAATCGCCGACGTGGTTGGCACGAATGACATCATGGCCTAAAAATGCCAATACTCGCGCTAACGCGTCACCAATGATGGACGAACGCAGATGGCCGACGTGCATTTCTTTTGCCAAATTGGGGGAGGAATATTCCACCATCACTTTTTGCGGCGCGGCTACCGGAGCTACCGCCAATCGTGAGTCTTGTGCTGCTTGTTGAAGTTGTTGGGCTAAGAAAGCGTTATCGAGGGTAATGTTGATAAAACCTGGGCCGGCGATATCAATTTTGCTGGCAATTCCCGCTAAATCGAGTGTATCAACGACTTGTTGTGCGAGGGCACGAGGGGCCATTTTTAGCTGTTTAGCGGCGGCCATCACCCCATTGGCTTGGTAATCGCCAAATTCAGGACGTGAAGCCGGTTGGATCAGCGCCTGTGCTTGGCTGGCTCCAGCGGCAGTAAGGGCGGCACAAACGCGTTGGTCGAGAAGTTGCAACAATGTCATGATAGATAAGTCCAGAAAAATCAAAGCACCGCCCACAGCGGTGCCGACCTGAAAAAAGATTGGGCGAATTGTACCGTTTTTGCAAACACAATTCTCGTTTCTGTGTGCTCTTGGATTCCTGCTAGATGCACCGATAATCTGTGGCACAGCGCAAGTGACGTGGTGCTGATGAGGGATGTAGATAGTTAATAGCAATGGTTGTTATACAAACAATCAATTGGAGCTATCAAAATAATCTGGTTAAGATCCATCCCATCAACAAGTTGTTCTGTCAAACCCCAACAGGAGAAACCCGAATGTCCTTGATCAACACTGAAGTGAAACCTTTTAAAGCCACTGCTTTCCACAATGGCAAATTCGTTGATGTGACCGAAGCCGATCTGAAAGGCAAGTGGTCAGTGCTGATTTTCATGCCAGCCGCTTTCACCTTTAACTGCCCAACTGAAATCGAAGACGCAGCGAACAACTATGCTGAGTTCCAGAAAGCTGGCGCTGAAGTGTATATCGTGACCACCGATACTCACTTCTCGCACAAAGTGTGGCACGAAACTTCGCCAGCTGTTGGCAAAGCACAGTTCCCGCTGATCGGTGACCCAACACATCAACTGACCAATGCTTTTGGTGTGCATATTCCTGAAGAAGGTTTGGCACTGCGCGGCACCTTCATCATCAACCCAGAAGGCGTGATCAAGACATTGGAAGTGCACGACAACGCCATCGCTCGTGACGTCAGCGAAACACTGCGTAAGCTGAAAGCCGCACAATATGTCGCAAACAACCCAGGCCAAGTGTGCCCAGCAAAATGGAAAGAAGGCGAAAAAACCTTAGCACCATCGCTGGACTTGGTTGGCAAGATCTAATCGCCAGTCGGTCTACGGTTTAGATACAACGCGGGTGGCAACACCCGCTGTTGTTAAGCAAAAAACATCATGCTATTTGCCACATAAACCAGCATTTTTATCAAGAAAGAATGCTTATTTATGTGTAATCCTTGGCGTAATTCGGAGCGGTGATTTCGCTGCCGCCGCCATCACCCGACCCTTAGGAGACAACGATGCTTGATAGCAACATTCAAACCCAACTCAAAGCCTACCTTGAACGCTTGGTCAACCCTATCGAACTGATCGCCAGTTTTGATGACAGTGCCAAAGCTGCTGAATTGCGTAGCTTGTTGCATGATGTTGCTGCGCTGTCGCCGAAAGTCAGTGTGCGTGAAGATGGCGACAATGCCCGTAAACCCTCATTTGCCATTGCCCAAGTCGGGCAAGCACCACGGGTACACTTTGCCGGTATTCCGATGGGGCATGAGTTTACCTCGCTGGTGTTGGCCTTGTTACAAGTCAGTGGTTATGCACCAAAGTTGGATGCTGAGGTTATCGAGCAAGTGAAAGCTTTGCCCGGACCGTTACACTTTGAAGTTTTTGTGTCTTTGTCATGCCATAACTGCCCTGACGTGGTGCAGGCGGTGAACACCATGTCGGTGTTAAACCCCAACATCCAAGCCGTGATGATCGATGGCAGTATGTTCCAACAAGAGGTTGAAACTCGCCAAATCATGGGGGTGCCAGCCATCTACCTGAACGGCCAGCCATTTGCCCAAGGCCGCATGAGTATTGAAGAAATTTTGGCGAAAGTGGACGTCGGGGCGGTCGAGCGTGAAGCAGCCAAATTGAATGAAAAAGCACCGTTTGATGTGTTGGTGGTGGGGGGTGGGCCAGCCGGCGCAGCGGCAGCGATTTATGCTGCCCGTAAAGGGATTCGCACGGGGATTGTCGCCGAGCGTTTTGGCGGTCAAGTGTTGGATACTTTAGGGATTGAGAACTTTATTTCGGTGAAAGAAACCGAAGGGCCAAAACTGGCTGCGGCCTTAGAGCAACATGTCCGTGATTATGAAGTGGACATTATTAACTTGCAGCGAGCCGAAGCGATTGAAGTGGATGGTGAACACGGTTATCGCACCGTCCGTTTAGCCAGCGGTGCTACGCTGAAAAGCCGTAGCGTGATTATTGCCACTGGTGCTCGCTGGCGCGAAATGAATGTGCCAGGGGAAGCCGAATACCGCACTAAAGGCGTGGCCTACTGCCCACATTGCGATGGTCCACTGTTCAAAGGGAAACGCGTGGCGGTAATTGGTGGCGGTAATTCAGGTGTCGAAGCCGCTATCGATTTGGCTGGCATCGTGGCGCATGTGACGTTGTTGGAATTCGGCGAAACGTTGCGTGCTGATGCGGTGTTGCAGGCCAAACTGCGTAGTTTGCCAAATGTCACCATTATCACCGAGGCACAAACCACTGCTGTGACCGGCGATGGTCAGAAAGTCAACGGTTTAGACTATACCGACCGCCGCTCTGGTGAGGCACGTCATGTCGAGTTGGAAGGGATTTTTGTCCAAATCGGCCTCTTGCCGAATACCGATTGGTTGAAAGGTCGTGTGGAGTTGTCCTCGCGTGGTGAAATTGTGATTGATGAGCGTGGACAAACTTCTTTGGCTGGGGTGTTTGCCGCCGGTGATGCAACGACCGTGCCTTACAAGCAAATTATCATTGCAATGGGTGAAGGGGCCAAAGCCAGCCTGAGCGCTTTTGACCACCTGATTCGCACCCCTGCACCACAAGCCTAAACGGTTGGTTGATCTCGATACCTCGGTATGAGGTCAGCCACCAAGATACGCATGGGCCAGCGTGCGGCAAGCAATGCCAACCGCTGCGCCTAATGCCGCTGGTTTCCATATTGCCGCAACACGTGGGCCAGCTGAAATCAATACCGCAATCCCCGGAATATCGAGCGGGTGAATTAACCAACCTGCCGCCAGATTTAATACCTCGGCACTGACCTGTTCAGTGCGACGAAGGGTGTCCATCACGCTCAACATGGCGTTGCCACCTGCCAAGTATTTGGTGAGCGAAGGCAAGATCAACGCAGGATCAATGTTGGCAGCTAATAGCAGTGGACTTAACACCCACGTTAGGCGATCTACTGCACCGGCAGCGGCCAGACTTTTTACCACCACTAACGACAACACCAACATTGGAATGGCGCCAATGGCAATTTTGAAAGCCTCGGCACCGGCGCGGCTAATCACGTTTAGGACACCTTTGGCGTTTTCTGCTACGGGATGAGCTAAGGTTTCGTCGATGCGCTGTTCTTGGTTGTCTAATCCCCGCCCGAAAACATGGTAGGCCATGGCGGCCGCTACTAATCCGCCCACAATCGAAAACAGCAACACCTGACCGAGGTGAAGTCCCAATGCGGCAAGGGGAAATGAAGCGTTAGCCTGTGCCATCGCCATGACCATCGCCAAGGTTGCTGCCAGATGCCGACTTGATACACCACGCTGCTCCATCATGGTTAATGTCGCGACCGGCGCGGCAAAGCTAACAAAGTTGACTTGTAAGGCGGCAAACACGCCTAAGCCAGTCAACCCAAAGGGTTTGAGGAACGGTGATAGCTTTGCCACCAGCCAATCTAAAATCCCTTTCGCTTCTAATAACCGCATGATGGTTAACATCACCACCATGACAGGCAACAACACAAACAAAGACAGCTCAATCGCTGAACGACCGGCTTTTAAAATGATTTCAACAAAAATATCCATACATCACACAGAAAAAAAAGAACAGTGAGCATCTCGGCTCAACTGTTCTAAGAGAAAAAACGAAAAATTAGAGGGTAAATTCGCTGAGGATTTTTTGTGGAATATGCTGTAAAGGCATCACTTCTTGTGCCGCACCAAGGCGGATGGCTTCTTTTGGCATCCCAAACACCACACAGCTGGCCTCATCTTGTGCCACAGTATGGGCACCGGCGTCGCGCATTTCTTTTAAACCTCGCGCCCCATCATCACCCATGCCGGTCATAATAATCCCCAAGGCATTTTTTCCAGCGCTGCGCGCTACCGAACGAAACAAAACATCCACCGATGGCCGGTGGCGATTGACCAAGGGGCCGTTGACCACTTTGACATGATATTGCGCGCCACTGCGCTCTAATAATAAATGTTTGCCACCTGGCGCGATCAAAGCCCGTCCTGGCAATACCCGATCACCGTCTTGTGCCTCTCTGACTTCGATATTGCATAAACCATTCAGTCGCTGTGCAAACAGCGCGGTAAATTTTTCTGGCATGTGCTGCACAATCACAATGCCAGGGCAAATATCAGGCAAGGCGGTCAAAATGGCTTCCAGTGCTTGGGTGCCGCCGGTTGATGTGCCAATCGCCACCACACGCTCGGTGGTTTTGGCCATCGCTGTTGGTTTCCCTGCTGGCAACACCGCATCAGCATTTAATTTTTGTGCGGGTACGGGGGGCGGGAGTTTGACCCCAGCTTTGACCTTGGCTTTCGCTGCCGCTTTTACCGCGTTAATTAAATCATGCTGTTTGCCTTCTAAAAAATCTTTTACCCCTGCCTGTGGTTTAGTCAGGATATGAACGGCCCCTGCTGCTAACGCCGCCATCGCTGTCTCTCCACCGTGGTCTGCCAGAGAAGAACAGATTAAAACGGGTGTCGGGCGTTCGCTCATAATCTGCCGCAGAAAGGTCAGACCATCCATGCGTGGCATCTCAATATCGAGGATGATGACATCCGGCCACCGTTGCCCCATCTTTTGTCGGGCAAAAATAGGGTCGGCTGCAACGCCGATCACTTCAATCGAGGCATCGGTTTCAAGGATTTTTCGGGTAACCTGCCGCACCACAGCAGAATCGTCCACAATCAATACTGCGATTTGACTCAAGCAATGCCCTCCTGAAAACTGACCCACACATCACCGCTCCAAATATCAAACACAATCCGCCGATGGCCATAACCACCGACATGTTCCGCCACGACAGGGATGCGGCGTTGAGCTAATAAATGTGGTCGAATAATTGCATGGCTTCGTCGGCATAACGACCATCGGGCGCTGGCGCAGCAATACCGTGGCGGCGTTGTGGCAGCATAAAGTGACACATGCCCCCCAAATTGAGTTTAGGAACCCATAACACGATAGCGATACAAGACCCTAACAGGGTACGCAAGCGGATGTGCCCTTGGCCGAAATAAAATTCACCCGGACGCAGAAAAATATCATTCACAGATTGTGTGGAGGGCGTAGCGCGAAAGAAGTCAGGCACGTAAAGGTCTGCGATATAAGGTGGGACGGACTGCTTCTAGCGAATGTTGTAAACCATTGAGGGTTTCCGAATGGCCAATCACTAAATAACCACCGGGCTGAAGGGTTCGCGTCAGTTGATCGATGACTTTTTGTTTAGTGGCAGTTTCAAAGTAGATCATCACATTGCGTAAGAAAATCAGGTCAAATAAGCCAAGATCGTTGGGTAATGGGGTGAGTAAATTGATTTGACGGAATTGTGTTCGTTTACGCAAAGCCGCTTGTATCAGAAAACTGCCGCTTTGTTGGCGAACCCCTTTGAGGCAAAAACGCTGTAGATAACCGTTTGGAATGCCGTCGATTCTTTCCATTTGATAATGACCGCGCCGTGCTTTTTCTATTTCTTTGACACTGATATCACTGCCAACCACTTCCCATTGTCCATGTGGTCGGCAATCGGCCAAGGTCATGGCGATGCTATACACCTCCTCGCCACTCGAACAGGCCGCACTCCATACCCGAAACAACTGTTGTGGGGCGCTGTGTTGGAAATAATCGCGCAAAAAATCAAAGTGGGCGGGTTCACGAAAGAAATAAGTTTCGTGGGTGGTGAGTAAATCCACCATGTGTTGTAGTTCAGTCCGATGTTGTGGATCGGTGACCAAACGGTAGTAGGCACTAAAAGAAGGTAGCTGATAATGCAACAGCCGCCGGCTAAGGCGGCTGAGCAAAAGGCTTTGTTTTCCCGGAGGCAGATAAACCCCTGCTAACGTCTGTAATAGGCGTTGAAACAGGGTGAACTCATGATCCGAGAGGGTGTAAGTGCCGTTATCCATCAAGATGTTTAATTTGCCTCATCTTTGACCGACAGCGCGGCGAGTTCAGCGATTTCATCTGTGGATAACACACGGTCAGCATTCAACAAAATCACAAAGCGTTGACTGATTCTGGCCATCCCAGCAATGAAATCGGTACGGATTCGAGTGCCGAAGGTTGGTGCCGACTCGATATCATCAGTGGTGATTTCGCGTACTTCGCTGACACTGTCCACCACCACACCAATATCCTGTCGTTCTCCCTCGCCGTGGCTGACTTCGACAATCACGATACACGTATGGCGGACGATTTTTGCGGGAGGGCGGCCAAAGCGCGCTGCTAAATCAATGACCGGCACCACGCTGCCTCGTAGATTGATGACCCCACGGATAAAATCAGGGGTCATCGGAATCTCGGTCAGTTGGCCGTATTCAATAATCTCCTTGACATGCGCGATGTCGATGCCAAATGGCTCACCCCCTAACAGGAACAGCAGATACTGGCTGCTGGCGCTGGAAGCCGCCGGGGTACTGGAAGAGGCGGTTTTAGCCATGCTTGCTCCTGATTAAAAACGAACAAAATCCGCTTCATCGGGCCCTTGTTCCAACGGTGGCGGCAGTGCACCAAGGCTGGCAGGGCGGCGGATCACGGCAGGGCGGCTATTGTTCAGCGTTGGGCTGGGGCTTGGCATCGCAAAATTGGCGTTGCGGCTAAAACTATTATCCGCCAAGCGGAAGAACTGCATCATCTGTTGCAGCTGACCTGCTTGTGACCCCATCTCTTCTGCGGTGGCTGCGAGCTGTTCCGACGCTGACGCATTTTGTTGGGTTGCCTGATTAAGCTGCTCCATCGCCGAATTGATTTGAGAAACCCCCGTCGATTGTTCTTCCGACGCCGAAGCGATTTCTTGTACCAAATCAGAGGTTTTACGAATCGAAGGCACGATTTCGTCCAACAACGCACCGGCTTTTTCTGCCAATTTGACGCTAGAACCAGCCAATTGACCAATTTCTTGTGCTGCCACTTGACTGCGCTCGGCCAAGGTTCGGACTTCTGCGGCAACCACCGCAAAACCCTTACCATGTTCACCAGCACGAGCGGCTTCGA
>NZ_JBSQVP010000092.1:0-6703 GCF_055136605.1 Aquaspirillum sp.
GTGACGGCGCTTTCTAGACCTAATCAGAAAAATAATCTATTAAGGATTAACTAATTCATTAATTGGAATGTCTTCTTCTGCTTGTGATGGCAACCCGACTTTTTTATCGCGCATTTGTAAGTAGGTATCCCTCATCAAAGAGTACGGATCCAGCGCAGCCTCTTCCAACAGTTTTTCACTACCAAGGAGACGTGCCCGCTGGTTGATGACATTGACGCCAGCTAGCGTATTACGTGTCGGTACATCGTGTTGTACGTAGTGATCGAGGGGGTTAGAAACGAAATCAACACCAGTACCAATCGTATCCCGTACAGTCGAGGGCCCTAATAAAGGCAACATCACATAATCACTATTTTTCCAACCATAATGCGCTAAAGTATCACCAAATCCACTCTTTTGACTTTTTAATCCCATCGGTGAAGCAATATCAAGCAAACCGCCAAAACCAAATACTGTATTGACTGCAACGCGGAAAAAATCATTCAGCGCTTCTTTTGGTTTTAATTGCACAGCATGATTGGCAAAACTGACAATATCTTTCATATTGTCAAAAACGTTACTCACCCCTACCCGAACCGGCTCCGGTGTCACCGTTTTGTATCCTTCAGCAACCGGCTGAATCACATATCGATCAGCTTTCTGATTAAAAGAAAACACGACTCGGTTAACCGGTTCAAAAGGATCTCGGGCATGACGCTGTTCAACACTGGCACACGCGGTTAAGGTCAGCACCAAGGCTGTCACCATCACCGAGCGCCTATTCAATACGGGTAACAAAATGAGAAACTCCATATAAGTCAGCGAGATCTAAAAAGGCCTGAGGCAGATGACAATGCACAAGCTCGACCTTCTTTGTCACAGCTATTCTTTGTAACTGCAATGCCAGAGCAACAGCAGCAGAATCAACCTTATCCACCGCTTGCCAATCAAAACAGACAACCCCACGCTGCAATGCTTGACTCATTTCACGTTCAATGTTTGCGGCCTCATAAAACGTGACGTTGCCCTTTAGCGGCCACGCCGACAACTCAGCTTTTGGCGATGAAAGCATCGTTTTTCTCTTTTAATGACTTAATTAAGCCATCAACACCCGATTGGCGGATGATATCGTTGAAATTATTCCGATAAACAGTCACCAAGCTCGCGCCTTCAACAGAAACATTGTAGACCTTCCATTCACCGGCAACTTTATATAACGAATAATCAACCTGCACATTTTTACCATCCCCCATTGCCACTTGGCTACGCACGGTAGCTTCGTTGCCATCGGCAGAAATGACAGGGTTAGAAGCAACGTTGACCTGTGCATTACGGAAACGGAACATGGTTGAAGTATAGGTACGGACCAGTAAGGTTTTAAACTGCACTTGCAGTTCTTCCTGTTGAGCAGAAGAGGCCTCTTTCCACCCGCGTCCTACGGCTAGGGCTGTCATGCGTTTAAAATCAAATTTTGGTATGGCAATGGCCTCGACTTCGGCACGAACTTGACGACTATTCTTGCCATCATCTTTCTTCAGTGTATCTAACACCTGCCGTGAAGCCTGACGCACCATCGCATCAGGGGTGTCATTCGCTAACGCAACAGTAGAGGGCAGTAAGCCAGCACAGAAAACGATGGGCATTAACCAACGCTGTAAACTTTGTAACATACTTTATTTTCCTTAATTAAATGATGATGGTTCAGTTGGACTGGTCGGTTTTTCGGCAAAGTTCAACATAAACTTACCAACCAGATCTTCTAATACTAATGCAGATGAAGTGATGCCAATCTTATCGCCTGCGGCCAATTGGATATCATCACCACCATCTAACAACCCAATATATTGTTCACCCAATAGACCTGCGGTCAAAATTTGCGCGCTGACATCCTTGCTAAAACGATATTCACTGTTCAATGCCAAAGTAGCACGAGCACGCATGGTTTTTGTATCCAAGGCAATCGATTCGACTCGGCCCACCAATACACCGGCGGCTTTCACTGGCGCTCTGACTTTTAGACCGCCGATATTGTCAAATTCGGCATACACCACATAGCTCTGCACGCCAGAACCGAAGGAGGTCAGGTTTGCGACTTTCAGTGCCAAGAATAACAGCGCACCAAGACCAATCACCGCAAAGACACCAACCCACAAATCTATCGTACCGCGTTGCACCATTCTTGAATCCTTAGAACATAAAAGCCGTTAAGATAAAATCGAGGGCTAAAATCACCAGTGCAGAAGTCACCACAGTTCGAGTGGTTGCGCCCGATACACCAGCAGCAGTAGGTACCGCATTCACCCCCTCAAATACTGCAATCAGCGTCACCGCTATCCCAAAAATCACACTTTTAATCGCACCATTCACCACATCATAGTGAAGATCAACATTCGATTGCATTTGTGACCAATAAGCCCCTCCATCGAGACCAATCATCACCACACCAACGAAATAACCACCCACAATTCCACACACATTAAATACAGCAGCAAGTAAGGGCATTGATAACACACCAGCCCAAAAGCGGGGGGCTAACACCCGTGCTATCGGATTCACCCCCATCACTGCCATCGCGTCTAGCTGCTCGGTGGCTTTCATCAGACCAATTTCTGCGGTCATGGCACTGCCAGATCGACTGGCGAATAACAAGGCAGCCAATACCGGACCAAGCTCACGCAGCAAAGACAATGCCACCAAGGTGCCAAGTGCCTCTGTAGAACCAAAACTATTGAGCGTGGTATAGCCTTGCAGAGCTAACACCATCCCGACGAAGGTACCAGACACAACAATGATCAATAATGACAACACACCCGCAAAATAAATCTCACGGATTAACAGAGGCAGTCGCTGTAATGTCTGTAAAGAATTGATTAACAACAGAAACAAAAAGCGCATGGCAAAACCAAAACGCCAAACACCTTCTATAACCAGATGCCCAACTCGACGTAAGGGGTACAATAAATCAGGCAAATGAATCTCCTCAGGACGTTAAACCAAGTTCAGTAGCATAATCAGCCGCAGCATAGTGCAACCTTACAGGGCCATCCGCTTCACCTTGGACAAATTGCTTCACAAATGGGTCAGTCGAAACACGCACTTCATGCGGTGTCCCTTGTGCGACAATTTTTCCCTCGGCAATAAAATACACATAATCTAGTATATTCAACGAAACATGCACATCATGGGTAACCATCACTGCCGTTGTTTTAAGTGCATCATTAAGACGGCGGATCAACACAGCAATCGTACCGAGTGCAATCGGGTCTAAACCAGTAAAAGGTTCATCGTACAGCATTAACGCAGGATCTAAGGCAATCGCCCGCGCCAAAGCGACCCGACGCGACATCCCCCCTGATAGCTGGGATGGCATTAAATTCGCTGTACCACGCAAACCCACCGCCTGTAGTTTCATCAACACCAAATCACGAATCATTGCCTCTGGCAATTGAGTATGCTCACGCAGCGGAAATGCCACATTTTCAAATACATTCAAGTCGGTAAACAAAGCACCAAATTGAAACAACATCCCCAAACGCCGACGCAATACCAGTAAGTCCCGATCAGAAAGCCGATTGACCTCACAACCATCGACCCAAACAGAACCAGACTGTGGTTTCACCTGACCCGACAATAGACGCAGCAATGTTGTTTTTCCGCAACCCGACCCGCCCATTATGGCAACTAGCTTACCTTGCGGTATAGATAGTGAAATGTCTTGCAAAATAGGCTTTGTGCCGTAGGAAAAACTAACATTCTTAAGTTCTATGAAAGGTTTGTAATCTGTTTCACTGCACATATACCCACCCAGCAAGCACATTAGCATTGCAAATAAAAAAGCGAGATGATAAATATCACCTCGACAGACGGATTATATTCCGTGATGAATTGAGATACCAAATTGTTGCCGTCAATTGGGCGTGGAGTCGACAACCATGGGAATGCAATTTCATATTAGAGCATGCCAACAAGCAAAAATTCCTTTGCTGCTGACGGTTATGTTATCGCTAACGGCGTGTCAGCATCGACCTCTAACACCTTCGCCGCATCATCTTTCCCCACCAGTCCATCCATCCCCTACTGTTTTATCCACTCCTGATATCAAGCCATCCTTACCCAGTTTGGTTGAACCAGCGCCCAAAACTTTTTCTTTAGTCGTTTCACAAGCCCCTGCACGTGATGTCCTCACCCAAATAGCAAAAGAGGCAGGGCTCAATGCCGATGTCCATCCAGCAATCAATGGTCTGATCACAATCCATGCTGTTAAACAATCTTTACCAGCTATTTTAAATCGTATTGCACAACAAGTTGCCATCCGTTGGCGCATGAGCGATCAGGCTATCATTATTGAGCCAGATACACCCTATCTAAAACACTACCAAATCAACCACTTAAACCTAAACCGTCAATATAAAACAGAAATTGGTGCAAGCTCAGTCGTCAAAGCCAGTGGCAGTCATAGCATTATTCCAGGCAATCAATCAGGGCATAAAGCAGGATCATATAGTCAATTTCAAAACGAGGCACATAATCACTTTTGGCAGAGTTTACAAAATCATCTTGAAAAAACTCTGCAAGAACGTAGCCCTCCACCAACCGTCGTCGATTCAACGCCAAAATCTAGCGAACAAAAATCGAATCAACACACAGCAACAATTCAAAGCAAAGACAGTTTTTCTCAAACGTCTAATTTAGTTTCAATTCACAAAGAGACTGGCATTGTTTCCATACTGGCAACTGAAAATCAACATCAAAAAATCTCTCAACTGATTAAAGAAATAGAACTTCAAAGCAACAAACAGGTCATGATAGAGGCAACTATCATTGAAATAGAACTGTCACGTGAATATCAAATGGGTATTGATTGGCAAGGAATATTTCAAGAAGGACATTACCGCTACCAACAAAACTTTGCCCGTTATATCAATAGCAGCCCAATACCAAAATTCAATGCTGCATTACCTTTTTTTGAATACATCTCTCGCAGTGGAAATATACAAAGCACAATACAAGCATTAGAAAGCTTTGGCAAACTCAAAGTTTTATCCAGCCCTAAAATTATCTCTTTAAACAATCAACCCGCTATTCTGAAGGCAGTACAAGATATCCCTTATTTTACTATGCGGGTCAATATCTCCGAGGGCAACAACAATCAGGTCAGTCGAACCAGTTACGAAAGTTATTTAAATACTGTTTCAGAAGGTATAGTCCTCACTATTTTGCCGCAAATTTCCGATCAAGGAAAAATAGCAATCAACATTCGTCCAACAATCTCTTCTGTCATTGGATATATCAGAGACCCGGCCATTGATTTAGCACTTTCACAACAAGCTAAAACTCACTCAGTTGATGTAAAAAGTGAAATCCCTATCGTGCAGATTCGTGAATTGGAATCAACACTGTTCCTTCAAGATGGTCAAGTTGCTGTTCTTGGTGGCTTAATTAAAGACCAGATTAAAGAAAACAATATAGGTTTGCCCTTTATTAGCCGTCTGCCAGTGCTGGGTAACGTATTTAAGTATCAAACAGAAGAAACCAAAAAAACAGAACTGGTAGTTTTGATCAAACCAACGTTAATTTCTAAGCCTCACCCAAACCTATTAAATGGAGGTTAATATGAAAATTAAGCCACAAAGTGAATTTAACTTTCCAGGCAGATCGCACCATCAAGAGATAGAACAATCTTTACATCAACAATCGATTCAAGAGACAGAGACAAAACAAACAAAAAACATCAAACCCGTGTTGATTGTGGGTAGTATTTTCACTTTTGCGGGATTTTTATTTGGCACAGATCTTACTTTGTTTAGTGCTAAAGCCGAACAAGTTCCTCAGATACAAAAGAGTACACAAAAAGCAACCAATGTTCTACCGGAACCACCTATTTCAGAAGAAAACTTGGAAGAACAACTACTTGATAAACTCGCTAGAGAATATCCGGCACCATCATCTGTTATCGATGAAGACAATAAAAAAGTAGATATAGAAAAAGAGGTGCTAAGTTTCAAAACAGTTTCTCCTACCGAGAAACCTCTATCTGTAGCAAAGGAAGATCACCCTCCCAAACAACGCTACTTTTTTGATCAGCACGAAGAAGAACAAATAATAAGTAAGACAGTTAGCAAAGATATGACAGCAGACCAGATATTCTTATATGGAATTGAGTTGGCAAAAATTGGTGACTGGCAACAAGCACAAGAGAATTTCTTTATTGCTTATGAAATGCAACCGAAGCAGGCCGATTTTGCTTTTAATTTAGCAGTTAGCCTTGATCAGCTCGGTTTAAAAAATCAAGCCATCCTATTTTATAGAAAATCGATAGAACTTATACAACAAGGATCTTCTTATCAATTTAATACTGAGCAAGTAGAGAATCGTCTTTCTCAAATTGAAAAAGTTAGCTGAGATAAAAGAATGGATGATAAAAAAATTGGCAGACTCCTCATTGAAAAAGGGTTTATCAATGAGCAGCAACTCTCGATTGCACTCGAAGAACAAAAACATAGGGCAACAAAATCAAAAATTTGTAATCTTATGATTGAAATGGGATTTATTGATGCTGATGTTTGCTATCAATTGCTAGCTCAAAAATTAAAGGTAAAAAGCATTGATGATTTTGACAAAACCAATAAACAAAATTTTCAATTTACCGAACAACAGTTGCTAGTGCTTGAAAAGCATCTAGCCTTTCCGTTGCGGTTTGAAGAAACAACTAACACAATTAGTC
>NZ_JBSQVP010000093.1:0-6494 GCF_055136605.1 Aquaspirillum sp.
AAGCAAAATAGTTTTCAATTTATCTGCACATCAAGCCATGGTTGCCACAATCAATTAAATTTCATTTGGCAACGAATCCGTTACAATCCCTCCGCTGATCTAGTACAAATTTTCAACGACTTAGTCTTGACAAGTCGCTGTTCTGTTAGGAAGTCATGGAATGCCTGTCTTAACGTGGTTATTACTTGGCACGGTACTGTGTTCGCTGCTTGGGATGTGGTTGCTGTTTTGCTGTTGGCGACAGCGGGGGCGAGTCTTGCAGTGGCTAGATGCGTGTCCTGAAGCGGTGTTGGTCGTGGGACGAGATGGCAAAATTCGCTATGCCAATCATCTCGCCTGTGAGCTCAGCGGTGGGCTCAGTATCGACCAGCTAAAAGGCCGTCCACTGGCCGATTTTATTCCACATTATGGTGATGGACATGGGCCAGTGTGGGAGGCATTATTTTTTGCTGGGGAAAGCCGCGCACATGGCAGCTTGGGCATCAAAACTTGGTTAAATCAACAACAACACAGTTGTGAAGTCCATATTCAGGCCACCTCGTTACCAGAACGCAAGGCAGTGGTGTTTTTATTGCGCCCAGCCAATCAAGAGCTGTTTCCGCATCCGCAACGCTATTTAGCAGAAAAACTCCTACAGACTGCCGAGCAAGATGCGGGACTGGGTTCTTGGGTATTACATATTGATAGCGGCAAATTAGATTGGAGTGTGACTGTCCACGACATATTTGGTACGGATCCTGACAGTTTTCATCCAACAGAAGAACGCTATTTTGCCTGTGTCCATCCACAAGACCGCCTACGGGTACGGCAAGAGCTCGATCATTACATGGCATTGGGACAACCATTTGATGTGGAATATCGGATTGTTCGTCCTGATGGCAGTATTCGCCATTTATTAGAACGCAATCATGTCCATTACTGTGATGATGGGTCGATTGATTACCTATTTGGTACGGTCATTGATATGACCAAACAGAAGCAGTTACAGGAACAATTACAGCTGTCACAGCTGGCGGTTGAGCATTGCTCAGAAGGCATTGCGTTGAGCGATGAAAAATTACATTGGCTGTCATTAAACCCAGCTTTATGTCAGATGTTGGGACAAGATGACTGGCCAGCGGATCAGCCCTTGCCCTTGCGACAACAGCAAACACTCTTAACACTGTTTGAACTGCAAAATCTACTGGCAGGGGAATCCCATTGGCAGGGAGAGTTAACCTTAGCGCCCCCCAACCGCCAGCCCTGTGCCGTGTGGTGTTCTGCGACACGTGTGGTCGATAAACAGCAGGTGGTACGTTGGGTTTGGATTTTCACCGATATTCGGCGCATTAAAGAAGTCGAAGCGCGTTTACACAATCTGGCCTTTCACGACACCCTCACTGGTTTGGCGAATCGCAGTTTATTTAACGAACAACTGCGACAAGCCATGCAACAAGCACGCGAACAGCACAAGCCGTTAGCGATTGCATTTATTGATTTGAATGGTTTTAAGAAAATCAATGATTTATTGGGACATGAAGCGGGGGATGATGTGTTATGTGAAGTGGCACATCGTTTACAACAGGCCTGTCGGCAACAAGATATGGTCTGTCGCTGGGGGGGCGATGAGTTTGCCTTATTACTGCCGCAGTGTGAATTAGGGCCGGAGTTAGACGAATTATTGTCTCGGCTGCAAAGCAGCGTTGCCCTGTTGCGGCAACATCAGGGGCGGCTGTTGCCGGTCACGGCCAGCATGGGCGTGGCTTTATATCCCGACAGCGCCCAAACTGCAGAAGCGTTAATGAAACGCGCTGATGAAGCGATGTATCGTGCCAAGGGTGAATCGGGACGGCGGATTTGGATTGATGATGGCCGACAGCTCACCACCCTCACCCCAACCGCCTATCCCCTACCTCAGTCTTAAAGCGATTACAACAATTGTTTGCCGCGTACCAAGTCCATCACTTGGCTGGGATTGAGGCCTTGGGCGCGTTGTTGAATCTGCGGCAATGATTGAGCCTGTAGCTGTTTCGCTGAACCTAATAGACCTTGGAAACTATCGCGCAAGGTCGCGCTATTCATGGTTCGGCCACCGGCGTAATAACGTCGTGCCAATTGGCCCATGGCATAGGTGGTGGCAAATGAAAATGCCATTCCCGTAGCAGCATCGCCAACCTTTTTTCCCGTTTTTCCGCCCACTTTGCCAAATAACCCGCCTAATAATTTGCGGCCAAATTGTTCAACATACTGCGAGGTGAGCCCCACCCCAATGGTGGCTAACCATTCTTTAATATGGCCACTGTCTAGTTCATAACCATAATGCTTGCCGATTTGATGCACCATTTTCATTTGCAGGGGAATAATCGCCATCGAAGCCCACGACTGTGGCAATAATTCCAGCGCACCATTGAGCAAAGCATAATTCATCACCGTGCGATCTAACTGCGCTTCGGTGACATTGGCTGGTCGCAAACCAGTCGAAGCAGTCGGGGCCGGTGTTGGGTAGTGTGGCGTTGGGGTCGGTGACATGGCATTCGCGGCAAGACCACCGGCAGCAGCACCAGCAGCGAGACCAGCAAATAAGCCCAGCCCTGAACTAGGGGTGGGGCTCGGCGCAGGGGGTGCGGAATGTGCCCAAGATTGGGTAAAGGCAGCGCTTTGTTGTTCGAACGACTGGGTATGTTGGCTATCGAGTTGTAACAAACCGCGTAGTTGTTGCAGGAATTGTTGTTCTGCTGCGGTACGTAAACCATCGGCATCACAAATGCACACTGCCATCTCATAAGCAAACTGCCGATGTGCAACATCGTGCAACAGCGCAGCGACCTGTGGCAAAGAAACCCGTTTGAATAACACATCTTGATACAGGCGGCTTAATTCGGCTTGTTGGTTGACGTGCCCTAAACTGTCGGCAATTTGCCGAATCTGTTCCCGTTCACGGTCGTCGTTATTGCCATCGGCAAAGGCGGCAAATAGGGCAATGGTCAACACGGCTTGTTGTTGCTGTAATTCCACAGGTCGTTCCTTTCTTGGCATACCGACAGAAAAACGGCGTGTTACCTCAAATAGGACACGCCGTTGTTGACAATCGGGGCAAAAGCAAAAATTAGAAGCTGGTCATGGCATTTTCTTCTTTGCTCAACACCGTTGCCGCCGAGCCAACCAATAAAGGATCGGGTGCACAAGCAACTTTAGGATCTTTATCGGGGTAGGGCAGAGAATGTAAGAAGTAGCGCATACAATTAATGCGGGCACGTTTCTTATCATCCGACTTAATCACAATCCACGGTGCGTCGGCCGTATCGGTGTGGAAGAACATCGTTTGCTTGGCACGGGTGTAATCATCCCAACGGTCGAGCGATTGCACATCGATGGGCGACAGTTTCCAGTGTTTTAATGGATCGTCACGACGAGAAATAAAGCGGCGCATTTGTTCTTCGCGGCTGACCGAGAACCAGAACTTGAACAGATGAATGTGGCTGTTGACCAACATCCGTTCTAACTCCGGCACTTGACGCAAAAACTCCAAGTATTCTTGTGGTGAGCAAAAGCCCATCACCCGTTCTACGCCAGCACGGTTGTACCAGCTACGGTCGAACATCACGATTTCGCCAGCAGTCGGCAAATGTTGGATATAGCGTTGGAAATACCACTGACCCCGTTCGACATCACTCGGTTTTTCTAAGGCTACCACACGCGCAGCACGTGGGTTGAGGTGTTCCATAAAGCGTTTAATGGTACCGCCTTTACCTGCAGCATCACGGCCTTCGAATAACCCAACAATTTTCTGTCCGCTCTCACGCACCCAGCTTTGTACCTTCAACAGCTCAATTTGCAATTCGCGTTTATGTTTCTCGTACTCGCGGCGCTGCATCCGAGTTTTATAAGGATAATCGGCAGGTAGAGGTGCGCTGCTGCTGTCTTCATCGCTGCCGTGTGGTGCCATCGCAAAGCGCGCAGAAGGCGCGATAATCGTATTGGCAACAGCGGTTTCTTGCGAAGCAGCAGGGGTTTCAGTTGGCTTAGTTTGGTTTAACGTTTTTGGCGTATTGGTTTTACGCGGACGCGCTGCCGGTGCTTCGGGTGTCACTTCAATCGCAGCACTCGCATTCGGCGCGGACGTTGGCTCAACAACGGGGGTCTCTTTAGTAGGGCTTTCACTCATAGACAAATCTCCTTAGAAAAGCAGGTTGTTGATCAACCAAAAATGACATGAAGCAGAAATGACAAAAAGATAGTATGCTTTCTTTTCTCATCTGTCGATAGTTTATGCACAGATTTTCTCGCCAACGGCATTTTTTTGTTTTTTTTCTTAACATTAGTACGCAAAGCCACCGCGCAATGAAAAGGCTTGCGGTAAAATCAGCCCCCATTGTTTGTTGTCTAATAGGATGTTTGAACCCTGATGAGCCACGATCACACCCCTACCGCAATGCCCTCTCACTTTATCCGCCAAATTATCGAGGCGGATTTGACTTCGGGCAAACATCAGCAGATTGTGACGCGTTTTCCGCCAGAGCCAAATGGCTATCTGCATGTTGGCCATGCTAAATCTATCTGTCTGAATTTTGGCTTGGCAGAGGATTATCAGGGCAAATGCAATCTACGCATGGATGATACCAACCCTGAGAAAGAATCAGATGAGTATGTCCAATCGATTAAAGAAAGCGTGCGCTGGTTAGGTTTTAATTGGGATGGCGAGGTACGTTATGCCTCGGACTATTTCCAAGCGCTCTATGACTATGCAGTTGAGCTGATTCGTGCTGGCAAAGCCTTTGTTTGTGATTTAACGGCAGAGGAAATGCGTGCCTATCGTGGCAGCTTGACCGAACCCGGCAAAGAAAGCCCTTACCGCAACCGCAGTGTTGAGGAAAATCTCGATCTGTTCACCCGCATGAAAAACGGCGAGTTTGCCGATGGCAGCAAAACCTTGCGTCTAAAGATCGACATGAGTTCGGGCAATGTGAATTTGCGCGATCCGGTGATTTATCGTATCCGCCGCGCCCATCATCATCGGACTGGCGATCAGTGGTGTATCTATCCAATGTATGACTACACCCACTGTATTTCTGATGCGCTAGAAGGCATTACCCATTCTATCTGTACCTTGGAATTTGAAGACCATCGGCCCCTGTACGATTGGGTTTTGGATAACATCACCATCGCTTGCCATCCGCGCCAATACGAGTTTTCCCGTTTAGAGCTGTTGTATGCGCTGACCTCAAAACGCAAACTGAACGCCTTGGTCACCGAAGGTAAGGTCACTGGCTGGGACGACCCGCGTATGCCAACCATTGAAGGCATGCGGCGACGTGGCTACAGTCCAGCCGGTATTCGCCTGTTTGCACAGCGGATTGGTGTGTCGAAAAGTGAAAACATCATTGATATGAGCGTGCTGGAAGGCGCGGTACGTGAGACATTAGAAGGTGAAGCACCACGAGTCATGGCGGTGTTAGACCCGATTAAAGTCACGCTGACCAATTTCACCGATGGTATCACCAGCAGCCGTAGTGCGCCCTTCCATCCTCACCACCCAGAATTTGGTGAGCGCGAAGTGCCGATTAGCCGTGAGATCTACATTGAGCGCGACGACTTTGCCGAAGTGCCTCCCCCGAAATGGCAACGCTTAACGTTGGGGGGTGAAGTTCGCTTGCGCTATAGCTATGTCATCAAGTGTGATGAGATGATTAAAGATGATACGGGCCGAGTGATTGAATTGAAATGCTCAATCGACCACGATACCTTAGGACAAAATCCTGTCGGTCGTAAGGTAAAAGGCGTGATTCATTGGATTTCTGCTGCACATGCCGTTGAAGCCGAAGTGCGTTTGTATGATCGTTTATTCACCGTACCACGTCCTGATGCTGTTCGGGGTGAGGATGGCGAATATGTTGATTTTATGCAGTTTTTAAACCCTGCCTCGTTAAAAGTGGTGACTGGTTATGTCGAATCTGCTGTGAACAGTGCAGCCGCAGAAACCCGTTATCAGTTTGAACGTATCGGTTATTTCATCACCGACCGCTACGATCACCAAACAGGACAGAAAATTGTCTTTAACCGCACCGTCGGTCTAAAAGACACTTGGGCAGCACAATCTGCCTAACCGTTCCTAAAAATCGGTAGGGTGCTGTCACCTCGAAGGGGCGACGCACCATGAGTTGTTAGTATTTCTGACAAAAAAATTGGGTTGCCAACCAGCGGCAACCCAATCTACTTCTGCTGTTCTGAACTGAATCAGATTTAGAAACGCTTACACCCAGCCATCAAACTGCATCACCGTACCGATAGCGGTAATGGCTTCGGTGCTGGCGGCGATGTCAACAGCGAGCCAGTCGCGGGTGATGAGTTGTTTTTCGAGTTTGTTGACCAGCGGGGTCAGTTCGGCGGTGGTGGCTTGGCGACCATAGGCGTTTTGGTACAGGGTTTGCACATAGGTGGCGTTGTCCATCTTGGCCAAAGCGGTGTTGCGGGCGTTGAACCAGTCGAACACTTCTTGGGGTTGGAGGAAGCCGGCG
>NZ_JBSQVP010000094.1:0-6341 GCF_055136605.1 Aquaspirillum sp.
TAATGTATTGAGTGGTTTTCGATTTTGCTTTGCAAAATTCAACACATTATTCAAGACTACTGAGGCAACAAGTATCAGGTTTTGAGAATTCTGCTTGTCGTTTTTCAAACGGCATGGTGGGATGGCATCGGTTGTCATGAGACAAAAAGTGATACACAAATTTTACCCAATGCACGAAAAGCCTCGGGGCTCAGCCCGAGGTTAAGAGCGCGGATGCTGAAAACGGCCTAGTCGGTTTGTTGTTGCTATACTCAAGGAGTTGTAGTGTTTTAGAACACAGCTCAAATACAAATGCGATTAGGCAGTGAGTCGTGAGTAAGAAACGCATCAATCCAAACATGCTCGTGCTACGGGAAAATTCTCGCCAGCAGTCCGAAAGATAGGGCAAGTTTGCGAATAAAAGCATGGATTTGCAGCGAATGCCGACCGCGATACCAACTCAGCAAAAAACATTCTCGCGGAGGGACTTCGCCGTCTGGCAGCAGGAGTCCCCGCTCTTTAGGACGCGGGGAGGAAGTCAAGTTCTAGCTGTTCTAACAGCCCATGCACATCACCGAGAACCCACAAGTCGGCAACTAGCCCGTCTCTAAAAGTAAAGAGTGCTGCACCAGCCCATTCGATCTTTTTTCCTGTTGGCTTGAAACCAAAAAATTCGCCATGGTGATTTCCTGAAAAGCGCATTCGGGCAAAGCACTGATTACCTTCTGTCACCAAATCAAGAATGTCACATTGGTATGCACCAAGGGCCCGATGTACAAAATCAACGTAATCGGCAAATTCGGAATGTCCAGTTTTACATTGGCCGAGAGAGCCTCGGAAAGTAAAGTCTGGCTGAAGCAGATTGGGAATTGCTGATTTGTCGTGCTTATTCCATACATCAGAATAGAACCTATGAACAATGGTCTTAAGTGTGGGAAGTTCCATGGTGAACGTCGGTAAATTTTATACAGGGCGTCCATTTTGCCCGAGGCCCAGTCAGATAGCCACCTAGTAGGGTGCCGTCACCCCGAAGGGGCGACGCACCATTAAATCACCCGACTTGCCATGGCCTCACCCATCCGGATTGGGCGGGTGGGTTGCCAAGAGGCATTAAATTGCAAGGTGTGTTTCGGGAATAGCATGACCACAGTTGAGCCTAACAAAAAGCGGCCCATCTCAGCCCCTTGCGCCAAATGAATGGCCTCTTTCCCTTGGTAATGCCAAGTTTTGATTTCACCCAAACGCGGTGGATTCACCACGCCATGCCACACCGTAGCCATACTGCCCACAATCGTTGCCCCAACCAACACCAAAACAAATAGGCCAAACTCACCATCAAACACACACACCACCCGCTCATTACGGGCAAACAGTCCGGGCACCCCTCGCGCGGTTGTGGGATTGACTGAAAATAAATCCCCCGGAATATAGGTCATACTGCGCAAACGTCCCGCACAGGGCATGTGAATCCGATGATAATCGCGTGGACTGAGGTAAAGCGTTGCAAACGCGCCATGTTGAAACTGTGCAGCCAACGACGCATCGCCACCTAATAACGTGCTAGTGGAATAATGATGCCCCTTCGCCTGAAAAATTTGGTCTTGTTCAATCGGCCCAAGCTGGCTAATGGCACCATCCACCGGCGAAATAAAATCGGCTTTGGCTAAAGGACGCACCCCCGCTTTTAAAGGACGCGTGAAAAAAGCGTTAAAACTCTGGTAGCTGGCAATATCAGGGTTGGCAGCTTCGCTCATATCCACCTGATAACGCTGCACAAACCAACGAATCAAGGCAGTTGTCAGATGACCTGCTTCGGCAGCAGCAATACGGCCAGCAAATACCGTCAACGCTCGTTTTGGTAACAGATATTGGGGAAGAACAGCAAGTCGATCAGACACGGAGGACACCTAACAATTAAGCAGGCGGCGATTATAACCGGTTTCTTTTGTTGTATCCGGCACCTATGACGCCACCGTTTAATGTTAAAACTGTTAAAATCCCAGCCAATCTTTGACACTCGGCCTTAACCCAATCAATCCCCCCCCATCAATCCAACCAAACGGCACACACCATCACAATGGTCATGCTTTTGAGGAGAGGAATTTTGTCACAGCAACGATACCGATTGCTTCTCCCAGCCCTCGGCGTTCTTCTCACTTTGGGTGCCGGTGGGGTGTTATGGTATTTATCAGAACAACTACACAAACACGAACTGCATAATGCGACTGGTGATGCCGCTGCTTTTTCCCACTCGGTCACACAATTTCGCAACTTTTATAGTGCCGAGATTGTGCCGCGTGCCAAAGATGCCGGTCTTAGCATCACCCACGACTACAAAAACCAACCCCACGCCCTGCCGCTCCCCGCGACTTTTACCCTCGATTTCGGTGAATATCTCAGCAATCAACAACAGGGATTTGCGGTCGAGATGTTCAGCGCCCACCCTTTCCCGTGGCGGCAAGCCAACCGCAAACTGGATCAGTTTCAACAACAAGCCTTAACCGCTATCGAAAGCGCACCTGATCAACCTTATGTCAAAGTGGACATACTCAATGGTGTCAAAACCCTGCGCTATGCCACCGCTGATCGCATGAAAGCCAACTGTGTTGCTTGCCACAACAGCTATCCAGGCTCGCCAAAAACAGATTGGAAAGTGGGTGATGTGCGGGGTGTGGTGGAAATTCGGCGACCGCTGTCTTCCTCCGCCCTCGAAACAGGGTTACAACATGCGGCTTATATCAGCGCAGCCCTTATTCTCAGCACCATTTTATTGCTGTGGTTGACGCTGCGCGGCCTCCACCGAACCGCTTTAGCCTCCGAAAACTCCAACCGCCAACTGCGCGACACGCAACGTAAACTCAGTCAACAGCTATTTGCCCTCGACCAACACGCCATCGTCAGCATGGCTGACCGAGCAGGCAATATCACGTATGCCAACGATAAATTCTGTGATATCAGTGGTTATAACCGTGAGGAGTTGATTGGGAAAAATCACCGTGTGGTCAATTCTGGCTACCATCCGGAAATCTTTTTTAGCCAACTGTGGCAAACCGTGATGGCGGGTAAAGTATGGACTGGCGAGATTTGTAACCGCCGCAAAGATGGCAGTTATTATTGGGTCAACGCCACCATCGTCCCCTTTGTCGATGAGTCGGGACAACCCTATCAATATATCGGTATTCGCACGGATATTTCCGAACGCAAACGCACTGAACAAGCCTTGCAACTGGCCAAAGATGCTGCTGAAGCCGCCAATCGCGCCAAAAGCGATTTTCTGGCCAATATGAGTCACGAAATCCGCACGCCGATGAATGGCATTATTGGTATGAGCGAATTGGCCTTAGACACCCGCAATGAAACAGAACGAGATGAGTATATTGGGATTGTGAAATCCTCCGCTGAAGCGTTGCTGGCGATTTTGAACGACATTCTGGATTTTTCAAAAATCGAGGCCGGTAAACTCGAAATCGAACAAGTGCCGTTCCAGCTACGGCAAACCCTGATTGATGCCCTACGGCCACTGACGTTGCGCGCCCATGAAAAAGGGCTGGAAATTTTGTGTGAAATCGGCGACGACGTACCCGATCAAGTACAAGGTGATCCCGTTCGCCTGCGGCAGATTTTGATTAACCTCGTGGGTAATGCGATTAAATTCACCGAACGTGGACAAATTGTGCTGCGTCTGCAAACCCTTAACCATGAAGCCAAAAGCAGCGTGCTGCAATTTGCCGTGTGTGACAGTGGGATTGGCATTGCCGCTGAAAAATTGGCGACAATTTTTGAAGCTTTCTCACAAGCCGACAACTCAATTACCCGCAAATATGGTGGTACTGGCCTTGGGCTAAGCATCACTCAGCAATTAGTGCGCTTGATGGGTGGTGAGATGCAGGTAAGCAGTGAAATCGGTGTCGGCAGCACCTTTAGTTTTAGTCTACCGTTGCAACATTGTGCATTCGATCCACCCCATCATGATTTAAGCCAACTGCGCGGCAAGCGGGTGTTGATCGTCGATGATAATGCAGTCAATCGTGAGATTTTCCTGCGTCAACTGCAACGGTGGCAACTACAACCCGATGCCGTTGCACACGCTACATTGGCACAGACATGGCTGCAACAACACCCCATGCCCGATTTGGTATTGCTTGATGTACACATGCCGGACATGGATGGTTTTAGCCTTGCAGCATGGATTCGTGCCCAAGCATCCTTCCAATCCATACCGATTTTAATGCTGTCGTCGGGCCCACTCGGTAACGATAGCGAACGCTGTCGCGAGCTCAATCTACAAGGCCATTACACCAAACCGGTTACCGATCACGATTTACAACAGGCAATGCTACGGGCCTTAAGTCACCAGACGCATACCACAACCGTGGTCAAAAGTACGCCAGTACCGGCCCCCATCCCCTTCGAGACCGACAGCGGTTTACAGGTTTTGTTAGTGGAAGATAATCCGGTCAACCAAAAATTGGCGACGCTGATTTTGCAAAAATGGGGTCATCAAGTCAGCTTGGCTGAAAACGGCCAACAAGCAGTCGAGATGATCGCCGCCGCCCACGACCGCTATCAGTTGGTGTTGATGGATATGCAGATGCCAGTGATGGATGGGATTGCCGCCACTGGCGAAATTCGCCGCTATGAACAACAACACGGTCTCACCGCCTTGCCAATTATCGCCATGACCGCCAATGCGATGGAAAGCGACCGTGAACACTGCTTGGCGGCAGGGATGAACGACTACCTATCGAAGCCGATCAAGCAAGCCGAATTGGCAGAAAAACTGCAACATCATGTCCCTTCGGCGCGTTGAGCCTCAGCCGCCGGTGTCAACGACACGGTGGCTTGTGCACTCACCACCCGATCACGACCGGCGGATTTCGCTTGATACATCCGCTGGTCAGCCAGCTCGATGACCTGTTTCCACGATTCAATACCCGCTTCGTGGCTGTCGGCAATACCAATCGATGCCGTTAAAGGCTGTCCATCGGGACGCAAGCCAAACCCTTTTTCACGCAAGCGTTGTAGCAAAGCGGGGACGTTTTCACTTGGGGTATCTGGCAGTAGCGCAATAAATTCTTCTCCTCCCCAACGCACCAATAAATCACTGCGCCGTAAACCCTGCCGCAACGAATTCACCAACGCACATAAACAACGGTCACCGGCTTCGTGTCCCCATGTATCGTTCACACTTTTAAAACGATCGAGGTCGAAAAATGCTACGGTTAACGGTTTTTCTGCCATCGCATTCAAGCGAAACAGCAGGTTTAATGCCTCTTCTCCCGATTGCCGAGTAAACGCCCCTGTCAGTGGATCGTGCATCGCTTTTAATACCAAACTGGCCATATAGTGACACTGGCTCATGCCAGAAAATACCGCCACCCCCAACATCATCGACATAAACCATAAAGTGCCGCCATGTTGTTGCAATGAAAGATGTTGTTCAGCAAACAGCAGACCAACACTACCCGTTGCAATCACCGGAATCGATAACAGTAAAGTTTCTAGCGCAGTTAATGGAAAAATAGCCAAACCACCCAACACCACCGTTGGCAAATAAGCGTATAGCTCGGCCACCAATCGTTGTGTTTGCGTCACACTCGACGCTGCTAAAGCGTCTGCTGAGCATAAGTGGAACAAGGGGGGGATCATCAACAAGGCCAATAAACTGACCATCGCCTGTCGATATGGGTGTTTTGATGATAACTCGCGCTTTTTTGCTAACAGAAAAAAGGCAAACGCCGAAGCAAAACGCAACCCCACCAACTGCCATGCTAACGGTGCCGGAAACACCAATAAATCAATCACGGCACCCAAAGGCACTAACACGGCAAAAAGGGCAGCAATCAACTGCACACGGTCGAGAATGACCGATGCTGCATGACGGCGCAGGTGCATCGGTCGGCCAAAAGGTACCAACAGGGACAAGATAAACGCCTTGTCCAACCGTGCAGGCAAGGTGAAATATTGCACCATGCTTTTCCAGAACTTTGTCATTAAACAGTCCGAATTTAAGCAAAGTGCGCATCATAGCGCGAGCCAACATAAAAAAGTGTTGATTCTAAACAGACAGCAGCCCTATCAGTTCTGAATCTCACAAACCCAAGCCACGTTCTACCGGACTTACGCCCCAGTGCTCCAGCCACAATCCCTTCCTTCTGAGCCGCAGGCGAAAGGATTTGACTGGGGGTGAAGGGGCGTGCCGCCCAACGGGCGGCTAGTGCGGTGCTTCCTGTTGCTCGATGTATTGTTGAATCACTGACAATGGCGCTCCGCCGCAACTGATGATGCAATAGCTGCGGCTCCAGAACACCGGCTTGTTCCAGTAATACTGCTTCAGTTCTTCGCCAAATTCCTTACGGATG
>NZ_JBSQVP010000095.1:0-6107 GCF_055136605.1 Aquaspirillum sp.
CAATAGATTTACATGCCAAAAGAAAATCTCTGTTATGTGTTTGGCAAACAAAAAGGCAGATCCCAATTTTGGAATCTGCCTCAATAGATTTTTGTCATATTAGGTGAGTTGTTAACGCATACCAGATTGGGCGGCATGGGCGACAACCGATAACCAAGTCCGCAGATCCTGTGCAGTATGCTCACCGATCCCCGCATCAGGGTAGGTGTAAACATAAGGCTGGATTTCTAATGCAGGCTCGGGGGTATCCGCCTGCTGGCTGATATAAGATGAAAGGGCTTGCGCCAATTCAGGCAATTCAATGATCGCTTCCGACATGTTCTCTCTCCTCTGAGTTGATGGCTTTTGTGATAGCAGCCATTCAATTTGTCATATCGTAAAGCGATTTTGTGACAAAAGAAAGATGTTCGCTTAAAAATCTCGTGAAGTCGCGGCTGTTCGCTGGTCATGGTCACCATTTTTTGTCAGAATCTGCCAACTTCATTATTCATCTACAAGGATACAGACTATGCCGCAGTACCATCCGGTTTCATTTGAACGTCACGGTCATCAACAATGGAAACGCTATTCCAACTACTTATTTGCTGCAGGTGATGCAGTTGCACCCTTAACAGCGCCAGAACTGGCCAAGGCCGTGTTGAGCCTAGCCATTGCCTTAGTGCCTGTGAATGATCGTTTTACTGTCGTCGCCGTACAGGGATTTCAACCTAACCAAAATCTGTTTGTGTTGCCTGATGGTCGTTGGGCAGGTGACTATATCCCTGCTCGCTATCGGGGCCACCCCTTTGCCTTGCTAGACAGTGCCGATGGTCAACAAGTGTTGTGTATTGATGAAGCAGGCGATCATTTAACTACCGAAGGTGGTGAGCGTTTCTTTGATGAACCCGGCAAACCAAGCCAAGTGATCGGTGAATTACTGACATTCCTTGGCCATGTCAAAAGTGCAGATGCCGCCACTCGGCAGATGTGTGATGTCCTTCAACAGTATCAACTGATTGTACCGTGGCCCTTGACAGTCAAAACCGCTGAGGGCGATCAAACGGTAGAAGGTCTATTCCGTATTGATGAAGCAGCGTTTAATGCCTTACCAGCAGAAGCCCTGTTTCATATCCGTCAAGCCGGTGCCTTGCCATTAGTTTATTGCCAGTTGTTATCGATGCAAAACATCGCAAAACTGAGCCAACTTGTCACCCTACATGCACAACTTCAAGCCCAACAACAAACTGCCACCACACCGGCGGCTATGCTGAGTCAAGGTGCTGAATTGAACCTTGAGTTTTTGAAACAAGGTGACACGCTGCGTTTCGGTTAATTGCTCAGTAATACCCACCCTCTGAATATAAGTTGATATCAAAAGGCAGGCTGCGATATTGCAGCGCCTCCAACATCAACAACTCATCATCGGTGTGGTTGTATACGCCCCCGGGGACAGGTTCAATTGGCTGCTGTTCTCGGGGATAGATATACACCGGCCGGTCATGATGAAACGACGTATAGCGCATGGCGTGCTGTGGGTTGGCCGTGGGTTGGAGGTGTGTCCAGCCATAACATAAACAAAAATAAGTTCGTTCAGGTTCAACTTCAAAGTAACACCCCGTTCCACGAATACCCATGGTTGCCACAGGGGTATGCAATGTTTTTTCACCGCGCCCAAATACCGCCAAGAGCTTTCCTGTTACCACCCGAAAAAACTGTTGTGCCGATTCACCAAACAACACCTCGGATTGATCACGCTGTAAATACGCTTCTTCACCAATGACATAGACCACATGGGCATGTTTTCCTGTGGTGATACGGTCAGTTCGGCGCACCACATCGCCGACCTTGGCAAGGCGTCCGTTAATCCATACCTCACCTTGTAGCGTACGTATCCCTTGAATAACAGCGGCCTGATTTGCCAAAACAGATTGAATCGCTAATAAAGGAGAAAGTGCTGATACTGCACCAAGGCCAGCCAGCTTTCTTAATGATTTTCTTTTTTTAATATCCATTTTTCGATATAAATTTAATGACTGTGTGAATAAATCATTCGCTATTTTGCCCAACACTAGGGAACATCCGAGTGGGTTTTTCAGTAAAACTACTCTACTCTTGAGGCTAGCAGCGTATGATAAGGGCAAAATTCTATGACAAGCTACCGTTACTTCAACCCTGAGCGCGCCCTTGCTCCTTTACGGGGTGATAAACAAGGCTTTCGACTGTTAGCGCAAGCGTACGCACAAGAATTACCCCTGCATATCGCGCAACTACAACAACACAAGCGACCTGCCCTACGGCAACTTTTACATCAGCTGTCAGCGACTTTTGGCATTTTTCAATGCCAAATTGGCCAAGATCTTGTGCAGACACTCAGACAGCGTCTGTCAGCATCTGAGGACTTTCCCTTTGAAGAATGTCAACAATTAGAAAAAACAATGAATTATCTTAACGAAGAGCTCACCGAGTATGTAAAAACAGGAGAGACCGATGTTTAAACGGCTCTTATCCTCCCATCACCTCACCACGATTCTACCGGTTTTTCTACTATGTGTTTTATTAGGATTGTGGTTGGGGATTGATGCACTCATCAAACACGATAAAAAAATCAGCCTTGCACACCAACAAGAAATTGATCGTAATTTAGTTCGGGCCTTGGAGGAGCATATCGACAGTGTGATTCGTGAAGTCGATCAAACCACCCGTTTTCTTAAATTTCGTTATGAACAAACTCCAGAGCAGGTTGATATTGTCTCTTTTCTTGAACAAGAGGTCATTATCAACCGCTATTTCACCCAAATTGGCATTATTGATGAGCATGGTTTTTTAACCATGACCAATAAACGCGATTTTAAACGGGTCGATCTGCGAGATCGCGAGCATTTTTTAGTTCATAAACAGGCGCAGGATCGAGGGCTATTCATCAGCAAACCCATTTTAGGTCGTTCTTCTGGTAAGTGGTCGATTCAATTTACCCGCCGTATCAATAAGGCTAATGGCGATTTTGGTGGGGTGGTGGTGGTTTCTGTCGATCCCTTTTACTTTACACAACTTTATCAAGACGTTCATACCAGCCATAATGGGGTGATTTTATTAGTTGGGCTAGATGGGATTATTCGCACGGCTAAAAGTGGCGATTTTTTAAAAATGGGAGAAAACATTTCACATCACCCTTGGTTCCAGCTATTAAAAAACCAACACAACCAATTCGTTCAAAAACAATTTACCGGCTATGGCAACCACACATGGCAACTTTCCGCCACGACATTAGATAAATTCCCTATTTCTGTGGTATTGATGCACAAAGACAGCTCTATTTTACAAGAACATGAAGAAAGACAAGAATATCTTATTTTATTAGGTGGCTTTAGTTCATTGTTTTTATTATTGTTTGGTGGCTATATTTTATGGCAAGCACACCGCTTACAACGAAGCCAAGCTGCGGCAGAATCTGCAAATAAAATGAAATCTGAATTTCTTGCCCACATGTCGCATGAATTACGCACGCCTCTTAATGGCATTTTAGGTGCAGCCGAATTGATACAAGAAAGTGAGCAAGTTGAAGAATGCCGCGAGTTGGCCGTGATGATCTATAGCAGCGGTAAACAATTACATCAGCACGTTGATATGGTGTTAGATCTCGCCCGATTGGAAGCAGGCAAAATGACCTTGCAAACCAAACCGTGCCAACTGGCTAGCATCTTGCAACAAGCTTGCAACCAACATCAACATTTTGCCCGCCAAAAAAATCTCGCCCTCGAATGTGTCTGGGACGGTGAACTATTGGGATCAGCCGAGGTCGATCACGTTCGCTTGGGTGAAATCATCAGTAATTTGCTACATAACGCAATTAAATACACGCCACAAGGCAAGGTCACGGTTGAAGCCACCCGACAGCCTCATCATGTCACCATTAAAGTGACTGATACTGGCATTGGCATCCATGAAGAAGATTTACCCTATATCTTTGATAAGTTTCGCCAAGTTGAACGGTTTGTGACGCGCTCTCAGGGCGGTTCTGGCTTGGGTTTAGCGTTAGTACGTGAATTAAGTTGTCTGATGGGTGGTAACATTCAAGTGCAATCCACTCCCAATCAAGGGAGCTGCTTTATTCTTGAACTGCCATTGAAGGATGCCCAGCATGACAAAAAACGCATCGATTCTAATTGTTGATGACGAAGAAATTAACCGTCGTGTGGCAACGCTTTTTTTAGAACGGGCAGGCTATGCTGCACGAGCGGTGAAAGATGCAGCCGAGGCATGGGCAATTTTGCAACAACAAGATTTTGATCTTGTGTTGTTAGACATCAGTATGCCGGGGGAAAGCGGCATCAGCTTATGCCAACGCATTCGCCGAGACTACCGAGGGAAACAGCCGGCGGTGATTGCTTATACCGCTCATGCGATGGCGATTGAACAAGACGAAATCCGACAGGCCGGTTTTGATGCTATTGCTACAAAACCGGTATCCAAACAAGATTTATTGCAGCAAATAGCTGACACTCTACAAAACCGTTAAATGCAAAAAATTTGACAAAGCGCATTCTTTTTTCATCCTGCCACCCGTAAAATCAATCAAACATTTAAATTTTTCCAACCATAAGGAAACGATCGTGCCTGTTCCTGAGCATAGCCGTGTGCTGATTGTTGAAGATTCATTGATTGATGAAGTTTTGCTGCGTTGTTGGCTAGAACAATCGGGGGCACACCTATCTATGGCGGGCAATTTAGCAGAGGCCCAACAGTTGATTGCAGCTGGTGAGCCCTTTAGTCATGCCATGCTGGATATTCAGTTGCCCGACGGTTTGGGCTCTAGTTTGGTTAGCACGCTGCGTGAAACGGGGTGTCAATGCATTATTGCGATGACGTCTTTTGATGAGACGACGATTCACGAACTCGCCGGCTGTGGCTTTGATTATGTGTTAGACAAACCCATCGATTATCAACAACTGCTGCGTGCCCTACAGCCTTACGAGCAAAACCACAACAGCGGCTTATTAGGTCTGTTTGAAGAAGATCATGTCGAAGAATTTAATTTAGCCGCTGCTCTCGAACGGTTTGGTGGTGAACACAGCTTGTATCAACATATTGTGCAACTGTTTTTACAACAGTGGCCGCAGCACAAAGAAGCGATGCTTTTGCACATTACCGAACCAGCTCAACTTGTCAAAACAGTACAAACCGTGATTGGTTTAATCAGTCAAGTCGGCTTTACTGCGGTGGTTAAAAATGAGCTGCATCAGTTAGAAACCAAAGCGACATTATGGTCAATTGCGGCACGTTTTCACCATGTTTGCCACATTAGCAATCGGATTGAAAATTATCTTCCCTTATTGCGTGAACAAGTTAGTAGCTCCCAGAAAAAATCTTCATTCGCTTAAATCTGCTAAGACAACACTGCCTTTGGTTTGTCTTTTTGCTTGGTACATGGCCTTATCTGCGAGGGTTAATAATTCTATGACAGTGCGGCCATGTTGCGGCATCAAAGCAATCCCAATACTGGCGCTCATCTGACGAGTATATCCATTCAGTACCATCTCTTCTTTAATCGCTTCAAGTAGGCGTTCGGCAATTTTTACCGCATTTTCTGCTGTATCCACGTCATAACACAATATCACAAATTCATCCCCACCAATTCGCGCCACAAAATCATCTGCTGGTAGATGATTACGCAAACGTTGGGCAATAATTTTTAATGCAGCATCACCACAATCGTGACCTAATTCATCATTGATCGGTTTAAAACCATCTAAATCAATAAACAGAATGGCATGTGTTTTTTGATGTTTTGCGACAGAACGTAAAACCAATTCCAATGTTTCATTTAAATAAACTCGGTTGGGTAAGCCAGTTAAACTATCATGCATGGCTAAAAACTCAACTCGCTGGCGGCCAATTTCTTCTTCAGAAATATCACTGACTAAACCGATAAAGAATGTCTCATGGTTGCGGCGAATTTCGGTAACCGATAGACGCATAGCAAATACTTCACCATTTTTGCGTAAACCCTGCACTTTACGACCAACACCAATGATATGCGTGACACGCTCTTTTTGATAACGCTCAAGATAGCTGTCGTGTTGTTCTGAGTGAGGTTTTGGCATCAAACACTTGATATTTTCACCTATAAT
>NZ_JBSQVP010000096.1:0-6034 GCF_055136605.1 Aquaspirillum sp.
AGATGTGTATAAGAGACAGAACAAGAATTGCGCGATTTTCTCGGTGGCTTTGATTTTCGCGGTGAGATGGTAAGCAGCCCAGTTGGGCCCATGTCAGGCGGCGAAAAAGCACGCTTGGCACTGGCCTTGATTGTGTGGCAACGGCCTAATCTGTTGTTGTTAGATGAACCGACCAACCATCTTGATCTAGATATGCGGGCCGCGCTGACGTTGGCCTTGCAAGATTACAGTGGTGCATTGGTGGTGGTATCGCACGACCGCGCCCTGATCGAAGCCACCACCGACAGTTTTTATGTTGTCGGCGAAGGCACCGTGAAAGTGTTTGAAGGGGATTTAGAAGAGTATCGCCAACAACGCCTCGAACAAGATCGCGCGCGACAACAGGCACAACGCCAAGAGCAGCAAGCCGACAGCGGCAATGCGCCTATGGTGGATCGCAAAGCACAAAAACGGTTAGAAGCCGAAGCACGACAGCGCCTCTCAGCACAACGTAAGCCATTAGAAAAACAACTGGCTCAATACGAGAAAACCCTCACCGCTTTACAAGCGGAAAAGGGCACACTCGATACGTTGTTAGCAGACGGAGCGATGTATCAACCCGAGCAAAAAAACCAGCTACAACAGGCGCTCAAACGTCAGGGTGAGGTCAGTGCTGCGTTGGCTGAAGTCGAAGAGCAATGGCTAATGGTGCAAATGGAGCTGGAGGCCCTAAGTTAATTAACTCGATGGGGGCAAGGTATCAGCAAAGCTGCTGCGTTGCCCCAATTTTTCATACAACGCGGCCAAGTTTGGATGATCTTGTGGCCACGTTAAATCGGGGAAGCGCAGTTTTAACCAGCCCAAAGCACAGCCAACCGCAATGTCAGCTAACGAATAGCTGGTGCCATACATCCAGTTTTTATCGCCCAAGTCTTGCGCCAACGCCTCTAGCCCTCGGACAACCTTTTCCATTTGCCGTTGCATCCATGCAGTGTTTCGTTCACCAGCAGGACGTTTGTATTCTAGAAAGATATTGATCGCTGCATCTAACACCCCATCGGCCAACGCTTCAATCCGCTTGACCACTGCCAAAGGGCGGGTTTCTTTTGGTAATAGCCGTGAGACAGGTGAAATATGATCGAGATAATCCACAATCACCCGTGAGTCGTATAACACCGAACCATCGTCTAACACCAACACCGGCACCTTACCCAATGGATTCGGTACTTGTTGGCTGGCCTCGGGTAACCACGGATTGGCAACTTCTAGCTGGCACTCTATTTTTTTCTCTAGCAATACCACCCGCACCTTACGGGCAAATGGGCTAGTCAACGAAGCAATTAGTTTCATCAGCAATCAAATTCAAAAAATCATTAAACAGGGTCGTCGCTTAAGGCTCGTATTGAATCCGGCCTTGCACTTGTACCCCAACCTCACTATCGCCTGCCGCAAACGTGGGCATCACCGCCGCTTCGTCTGCCACTTTTGCCGCCATACTCATCGCACGAACAGGCCGATGTGCATAAAACTGACCTTGGTTTAATACTGTCAGATTCACAATCCGGTATTTGCCATTCCCCAAATTGCGTGCCACCAGTTGGGCGCGTTCTTCAAAGGCTTTTAATGCCTCGGGGGTCAGTTGCTGCTCCACTTTTTTCCGCGCAGCATCCGAGATGCTAAAGCCAAGTTGTGCAATTTGCAGTTGGCCTTCTAAATCGGCAATCAACGCCGCTGCTTGATCGTGTTCGGTGGCTTCAAGCCGAAACTCCACCCGACCGCGCCAGCCGCTGATTTTACGCTTATCGTAAATCGGCCATGTATTTTGCCCTTGGCTGCTGATTTTGACCGCCGGATAGCGTTTGGCTTTTTTTAATGCTTCATCCGCGACTCGATTCAAACGCTGTGCCAACTCAGCCGCTTGGCCGTGACTGTCTTCAACATATAACGTGGCTTGTAATAAATCATTGCTGATCGTGCGTTTGGCCTCGGCACTGAGTTCAACCAGATGATAATTCAGCGGTTCGGCCTGTGTGATTGACGACACACCCGATAAGGACAGCCCGATCACGGCCATCGCCAATAGAGAACGAGAAAGGTGTCGCATGGTCAATTCCTTGTGGTTGAGCCGAGAAAACCTCGGCAAATCGCAACATGAGTATGCCTGAAATTAATCATTATCACGTAATGGCGTGGTAGATTCGTGTTGCTTTTGTCTTAATCTCGCCATGATGGCAGCTTTTTGTTCATCGGAATAGACATTCCAAAACGTCACTTCCTCGAAAGTACGGCCACAACCACGACATACCGCATCGCCTAAGGCCGTGCTGCAATACCCGATGCAGGGGCTATCCACCCCCGGCGTCATAATCACACCCGACATCAGAAAATCAACTCCACTTTATCGTGCCCCAAACGGCGACGCAGTTCTTGTAAATGGGCAGGTTGGGGGGCAATGCGCCAGCGGTCACCCAATCGCACCCGACCACTGATGTGCGGCAATACCCGCTTAATCTCAACCACACAGCCCTCGCCCGCCGATTGCTCACAGAGCTGTTGCAACCATTGGCACGTCGCCACATCGGCCACCTCAATCTGTAATGCTTGCGCAAAATAGGCGCACGCTTCGGCCAGATCAAAAGCGCGCTCAACGGAAATACGCGTGCCGCCGCTATATTCATCATGGCTGACTTTGGCTTCAACCACTAGCACGCTATCTTCGCGGAGTTTGTCTTTTGCCAACTCAAACGACTCACTGAAAAACGACAACTCGACCTTAGCCGAACCATCATCTAACTGGACAAAAGCCATCTTGCCACGATTGCCGACTTTGGTGCGAATCGCGGTAATGGTGCCAGCGAGCCATTGCAATTCTTTTTTCGGTGAGATGCGCTGTAATGGGGTTTTAATAAATTGCCTTACCAGCGGCGCGTGGGCGTGGAACGGATGACCGGAGAGGAAAAAGCCAATGGCAATTTTTTCTTCCGCCAGCCGTGTCGCCTCATCCCACGACTCGACCACCAGCGGCTCAACTGCCAAGACTAAATCTTCTGCCGAGGTGTCAAACAATCCCCCTTGATTGGCATGGGCGGCTTGTTGTTCTGCCGCTCCTAACGCTAAATCGATATTGGCCAATAGCGCAGCACGGTTTTTTTCAAGGCTGTCAAACGCACCGGCGCGAATCAAAGCCTCGATTGTGCGGCGGTTGACCACGCGCTTATCCGTGCGGCGACAAAAATCGAATAAATCGCGGAATGGCCCGTGCCGTTCCCGTTCTTGCACAATATGTTCTACCGCCGCCTCACCCGTCCCTTTAATCGCACCAAGGGCGTAGCGGATGTGATGGCGGTCGGTAGGGATAAAGCGATAAAAACTCTGGTTAATATCGGGCGGTAAAAAAGTCAGTTTGTTGCGTAAACAATCATCATAAAACACCCGTAATTGGTCGGTATTGTCCAATTCCGAGCTCATGGTTGCCGCCATAAACGGCGCCGGATAATGGGCTTTTAACCATGCTGTTTGATACGACACCACCGCATAAGCAGCAGTATGCGACTTGTTAAAGCCATACTCGGCAAACTTCGCCATCAAGTCGAATAACTGTTCTGCCAGTGCAGGGTCATAGCCTTTTTCCCGCGCCCCTTGAGCGATTTTTTCACGGTGTAGGGCCATTTCTTCTGGCTTTTTCTTACCCATCGCCCGCCGCAACATATCCGCGCCACCGAGGGTATAACCCCCAATAATCTGCGAGATTTGCATCACCTGTTCTTGATACACAATCACGCCATAGGTTGGTTCGAGACAGGCGGTTAAGTCGGGGTGGAAATAATCCACTTCTTGTTTGCCGGCCTTACGCAAAATAAAGTCGTCCACCATACCGGAACCCAAAGGCCCCGGACGATAGAGCGCCAATACCGCGATAATGTCTTCAAAACGGTCGGGACGCAGCTTTTCTAAGAGCTTTTTCATCCCGTCCGATTCCAACTGGAAAATAGCGGTGGTGTTGGCTTCTTGCAGCACTTTATATGCCGCAGGATCGTCAAAGGCCATCGTGTTCAAATCAACCGCAAAAGTCGGGTCGATATCTCGGATGTATTTCACCGCCAAGTCGATAATCGTCAGGTTCCGCAGACCAAGAAAGTCAAACTTCACCAAGCCGACTTGTTCCACGTCGTCTTTATCAAACTGGCTCACCGGACTGGCTTCTTCACCCGAGGCTAAATAAATCGGGCAAAAATCGGTGATTTTTCCGGGGGCAATCAACACACCACCGGCGTGCATCCCCACATTTCGGGTCAGGCCTTCGAGCTTTTTCGCCAGTTCCCATAACTCAGCGACTTCTTCCTCTTTTTCCAACCTGTCTTTTAATACCGGCTCCATGCTGACTGCATCATCCAGCGAGTATTGTTTCCCCGGCGCGGCTGGAATCAGTTTCGACAGGCCATCACAGAAAGAATAAGGCAGATCCAACACCCGCCCAACATCACGCACCACAGCTTTAGAAGCCATTGTGCCGAAGGTGATAATCTGGCTGACGGCATCATCACCATAGCGTTTGCGGACATATTCAATCACCCGCCAACGGTTGTCTTGGCAAAAATCAATGTCAAAGTCGGGCATCGACACCCGCTCGGGATTTAAGAACCGTTCGAACAACAAGGCATAGGCGGTGGGGTCGATATCGGTAATGCCCAAAGAATAGGCCACCAACGAACCCGCCCCCGACCCCCGACCCGGCCCAACTGGGACGCCATTTTCTTTTGCCCAGTTAATAAAGTCGGCCACAATCAAAAAATAGCCGGGGAAACCCATCGCAATAATGGTGTCGGTTTCAAACTTCAGCCGTTCTTCATAGCGCGGCTTTTCTGCTTGGTATTGCGTAGGATCGGGGTATAACACCCGCAAGCGTTTCTCCAACCCTTCTTTGGCTTGCCAAATCAGGAAATCATCCAGACTCATGCCATCGGGTGTCGGAAACAGCGGCAAGAAGTTTTTGCCCAGTTGAATTTCGACATTACAGCGTTTCGCAATTTCAATACTGTTTTGCAAAGCCTCTGGCACATCAGCAAACAAGGCCTGCATCTCTGCTGTCGATTTGAAGTATTGTTCCTCAGTAAAACGGCGAGGACGGCGGCTATCGCCAAGGATATTCCCCTCGGCAATACATACCCGCGCTTCATGCGCTTTAAAATCATCTCGCTGTAAAAACTGAATCGGATGCGTCGCCACCACGGGCAATTGCAGCGATGCCGCTAACTGCAACATCTGTTCGGTGCATTGCTCGCTTTGGCGGTCGCCACGGCGTTGTAGTTCAAGATAAAACGCCGAGGGGAATAGTTCGGCCCAATAGTGGGCATAGCGTTGTGCTTGTTCGGTATTTCCCGCCAACAACGCCATCCCAACATCACCCTGATGCGCACCCGACAGCATGATTAAATCGCGGCGGTCGCCTTGTTCTAACCATTCACGTTTTAACTCAGCCCGCCCTCGGTATTGGTTATGGCGATAGGCTTGAGTGAGCAATTCACACAAGCGGCCATAGCCTTGGCGGTTTTTAGCAAGTAATAGCAAGCGGAAAGGCTGATCGCGGTCGAGATGGTTTTCGAGGTAAACATCGACACCAATAATCGGTTTGATACCTTTGCCTTGGCAGGTTTTGTAAAATTTCACCATGCCAAATAGGTTCATCAAATCGGTGATGGCCAAGGCCGGCATCTGCTGTGCAATGGCCGCCGTCACCGCATCACCTAAACGGGTGATGCCGTCGGTAATGGAAAATTCGGAATGGAGGCGAAGATGGATAAAAGCGGGTGTGTTCATCCGCGCATTTTACCAGAATGCGCGGATCGCTCTTGGATTGAACAACAATCGAGATCTAAAAGACTGGCAAAACTGATTTAGACTTAGCAACGAAGCGTTATCGCGACCTGCTACAGGAGTTAGGGAAGTAAATAACCCTCGACTGAAGTCGAAGGCTTTATTGTGAAACGAGAGCATGGTTGATCCCATTTCCAACATCAGGCGTATTTACAGCCGCCCTTGGCGAGACGGCGGTCTC
>NZ_JBSQVP010000097.1:0-11525 GCF_055136605.1 Aquaspirillum sp.
CATCGCCGCTTCAATCGCTGCGCGTTTACTGTCATCCAACGCTTGCGGTGCCGCTGTAGGCGATGGCGTTGCGGTTTTCGCAGCTAAGCGCGCTGCTTTTTCTGCCTTATCACGCTCTAAACGGAATTGGCGGAATTCATGCCGTGTACGCGCCAAATCAGCGGCTTTTTTCTCGCGCTCTGCCGCCCAAATTTCACTCTTGGCAAAACGGTAATAATCGACCAAAGGAATCTGACTTGGGCACACATAACTGCACGCCCCACATTCAATACAGTCAAACAAGGCATTTTCTTGCGCCGCGCCAAGATTTTTTGCTTTCGCAAACCAATATAAATCCATCGGTTGCAGCTGTGCCGGACATGCCTCGGCACACGCGCCACAACGAATACAAGGCAAGGCGGCTAGCCGTGGTGGAAATAGCGCAGGGTCTTTGACAATCAAACAGTTACTGGCTTTGGTCAGGCTGGCTTGTAAATCGGGCAATTCAAAGCCCATCATTGGCCCTCCCATCACCACACCATATTGGCCGGTGAGGGTAGGTTCGGCTTGTTGCAACAACCACGCTAACGGCGTACCAATCAAGGCTTCTACATTACCAGCCTGTTTAACGGCACCGGTTAAAGTCACAATACGCGATACCACCGGTTCACCCAACGCCACCGCCCGCCATACGGTATAGGCAGTGGCGACATTAAAACATTGCACACCCAAATCAGTTGAGCGCATTCCGTGTGGGACTTCTTTGCCAGTTAACAGGCGAATCAGTTGTTTTGCCCCCCCACTTGGGTATTTAGTCGGCACAACCGCCACCTCAATCGGCAACCCAGCACAGGCTTGTTGTAAGGCACGAATCGCCTCGGGTTTATTGTCTTCCACCCCAATTAAGGTTTGTTCTGCCTGTAAGCGTTGCCGCAGAATATCGACACCCGCCACGATGTCAGCAGCACGTTCACGCATCAGCAAATCATCACAGGTAATAAATGGCTCACATTCAGCGCCATTAATCACCAGATGTTGTAATTTATCGCCGACTTTTAAGTGCGTAGGGAACACCGCACCGCCTAAACCGACCACCCCCATTGTTTGCAAATGCTGTTTGAACTGAGCTGTGTCGGCGTGTTGCCAATCAAGCGGTTGTTTTTCTATCCATTGTTGTTGTCCATCTGGCTCAATCACGATCGCCAAATCGGGTAGTCCAGAAGGATGGGCAAAGGGCCGCATGGCAATCTCAACCACAGTCCCCGAGGTGGGCGCATGAATAGCGGCCGAGACATGACCATCAGCCTTGGCGAGGGTTTGGCCAGCTAACACCTTTTCGCCAACATTGACGATGGGTTTGGCGGGGTTACCGTTATGCTGACTCAGCGGCACCACCAAGGTCGGCGGCAGCGGGAGCTGGCGGATAGCAGTTTGATTGGACAGGTGTTTATACTCGGGCGGATGGATGCCGCCATGAAAATCATACAATTTCATCAAGACGAGCTTTCTGTCGTGGCAGAGGGACGAACCAGCTTTAAGGCAAATACAGGATAACGCCACTTCCAATTTTTCACGGTAGTGCCAACGGGCACGATATGAATGCAATCGACAGGACAGGGAGCCAGACAGAGTTCACAGCCGGTGCATTCACTGGCAATAATGGTGTGCATTTGTTTTGCCGAACCAACGATAGCATCCACCGGACAGGCCTGAATGCACAAGGTACAGCCAATACAGGTGTTTTCATCGATGACAGCAACCGACTTAGGTTTTGGCTGAGCGGCACCCTCATCAAACGGCTTAAACTCGACTCCAAGCAATTCGGCAAGCTTACGGATGCCTTCCTCACCCCCGGGTGGACATTTATTGATGTCATCTTCACCGTGGGCGATTGCCTCGGCATAAGGACGGCATCCCGGATGGCCACATTGACCACATTGGGTTTGCGGCAATACGGCATCAATTTTTTCTACCAGCGGATCGCCTTCAACCTTGAATCGTACCGAGGCAAAGCCCAAAATACCGCCGAGCACCACCGCCAAAATAGCCATCACAGCGAGGGCAAGTAAGATGGCTGTCATTTGACCAAGCCTCCAAACCCCATAAAGGCCAAACTCATTAAACCAGCGGTGACAAAGGCAATCGCCGCCCCTCTAAATGGCGTTGGCACGTCAGCCCCTTCCAATCGCTCCCGCATTGCAGCAAATAAAATCAAAATCAAAGAAAAACCCAAAGCACTGCCCGCACCAAATACTAAGGCCTCGGCAAACGTATGTTGTTCTTGCACATTCAACAGTGGCACCCCTAATACGGCACAGTTGGTGGTAATCAGGGGCAGATAGATACCCAGCACTTGATATAACACGGGGCTGGTTTTATGAATCACCATCTCGGTAAATTGCACAATGCCAGCAATCACCAAAATAAAAGACAAAGTGCGTAAATACTCCAGCTCAAAAGCCACCAATAATTGATTGATAAGATGGCTCGACCCCGCAGCCAAGGTGAGAACAAAAGTCGTGGCGGCCCCCATACCAAGCGCCGCTTCGAGTTTCTTTGAGACACCCATAAATGGGCATAGGCCAAGAATTCTGACTAAGACGACATTGTTCACCAGAACAGTGCTGACGAGAATCAGCAGATAGTGACTGATATCCATGAGTAGGCGGGTCTATAGAAGTGAAGACATCATGAGTAAGACATGAAAAATCCGCCACCGTGACGGACAGTGGCGGATTATCCGCTTGTGCAATGCAAGATTCAAGCGCAGGGCAAGACCACGCGCCGCGAGGCTAATCAGTCAAGCTAGGCATAACTCAATTAAAATTATGCTCAATTAAGGCATAAGCAGAATGATTGTGGATAGATTCGAAGTTTTCTGATTCCACCACATATGCCACCACTTGCGGATGCGCTTGTACCGCTGCGGCTACATCACGCACCAAATCTTCGACAAATTTAGGATTGTCGTAGGCACGTTCGGTGACATATTTCTCATCTGGCCGTTTTAACAAACCATACAACTCACACGAGGCTTGTTTTTCGGCAATATCAATCATCTCTTCAATCCACACATGGCCAGCGGTGCGGGCGGTGATGGTGATATGCGAGCGTTGATTATGGGCACCATAAGCCGAGATTTTCTTAGAGCATGGGCACAAACTGGTCACGGGCACCAAGACTTTCATCGAGAAACGATATTCGCCATCACGGATTTCACCGACAAAAGTCACTTCATAGTCGAGCAAACTTTGCACGCCCGAGACCGGTGCCGTTTTATTGACGAAATAAGGGAAGGTCATTTCAAGATAGCCCGATTCGGCTTCTAAACGCTCCACCATTTCGCGAACGATGGTTTCAAACGATTCGACAGAGATTTCACGTTCGTGTTGATTCAAAATTTCCACAAAACGTGACATATGCGTGCCTTTGAAATGATGCGGCAAAAACACATACATATTGAACATACCGACAGTATGTTGTACCCCACCACTGCGGTCGGCGACTTTCACTGGATGGCGTAGTGATTTAATCCCTACTTTATTGATCGCAAGATTGCGCGTATCAGGAGAGCTTTGGACATCAGGAATGGCGGTCGAAGAAGGAGAAATAGAAGTCATTGAATTCGTCTGCTTATTGGCATCAAGAGTGGTAACAGTATAGCCGCAGGCAATACCCGAGTAAAGCACTCGGGTATCATAGCGACAGGCAAAATAGTCTATTGATATTGGCTATCAGGCAAGGTTTTTGTGTAGCGAAAGCGAATCGACTAGGCCCACACAAATGCAGTGATAAACATGGCACCCACGGCAATCAGGAACATCGGCGCGCAAACTTTAGCTAACTCTTTACCGCCCAATGACACAATCAAGCCAAACTTAAACGCCGAGTTCGCCATAATCGCCAAACACACTACCATCACCACTTGCTCTGGCACCAACTTACCCGCATTGAACATATTGAGTGATGACAAGGCAATCGCGTCTAAATCGCTAATCCCAGACACCAATGCCACTAAATACAGCCCACTATTACCAAATAGATCTGATAACCACGCCGAGAAGAACATCACTGCTGCATAAATTGCACCAAAAATCAGGGCAGTACGCATTTCTGTTGGATTACGCAGTTCCATGCCGGTGCCAGCAGGTTCTTTGGCAGCGCGAAAGCGATATACCAAGACATATAAGATACCGCTGATAAAACCGGCCAACATCACTGGCGATAAAGTCATCACCAAAGAAGGCGACAAGACAGCGGCAATCCCGATTAAACGCAGAAACAGCACCAAATTTGCCAGCAAAATCACGGTTGCTGAAAACGCTAAACTGGCAGGATTGGCTTTCACTTCACGGGCATAGGTCATGCTGGTTGCCGTGCTCGAAACCAAGCCCCCCAACAAACCTAATAATGCCGCACCCGCTTTTTCGCCAATAATCATCACGGCAACATAACCAGCCCAGCCTACACCAGCGATTAACACCACCATCAACCAGATGTTATATGGGTTAAGGGCTTGATAGGGGCCAAAGCCTCTATCCGGTAAAATCGGCAAAATAATCAGTGAAACGGCGGCAAATTGCAGCAAAGACAGCAAATCAGGCCGTGATAAGCGTTGGCTGACATGCACCAATTCTGGTTTCAGATACAGCACTAAGGTTGCAATAATCGCCAGCGCCACGGCTAAATCGGTCAACTCAAACCACACCAACAAACCGAGGGCATAGGTAACCAACAGCGCGATCTGTGTGGTGACATGTCCGCCACCAGCCCCACCCAACCCGCGATTCACTACCATCGCCAACACAAAGAACCCCGCCGCGCCCAGCCAGTTCAAGCCAGACAGTTGCCCCACCAAGCCCAAAGCGGTGGCAAAAAAGCTGGTCAGCATAAAAGTTCGAATGCCAGCGGGGGTGTTGCTCACCCGTTCCCGTTCAATTCCCAATAACAGGCCGATGCCTAAGCTGGTTAAGAACAAGGGCAAACTTTGGAACTGTGTGCCTTCTAAAGCAAAGAATGAGTTAAGCATGTCTTGCATCGTCCCGCCTCCTCGAAAAATTATTTTTATCGCATCACCAAACCACAGCAAAAATTGCGTGATGCGTATTCATCACTGTACAACAAGCTTCTATTCAGTGTGCGACCAAAGTAGGGACATCGTGGATAGGTCGGGGGAAAACATCATCAAGACAATGGTACTGTCACAACAAGAATCACCATTCTAGCCATTGCTGGTAGCAAAAAATCAAGTATGTGATAAAGTAATATCAACTAAGTATTTAACGCAGATAAAAAATAAAAATAATAAAAAAGCACAATCTGTCGATAACTGGAGTTGTTTATACTCACACAAGATAATGCAGGGTGGCGCTCGCCTAACTAGCGCCACCTCTCACCAAGGAAGATACCGATCATGTCATTACGCGCACGACTGATGGCTTTTGTTTTATTAGTGCTGACCTGTTTATCGATTCTGTTCTGTGCTGTGGCTTATTGGAAGATGAGCGATGCGGTGGAACAAGAAATTCACAATCAAATCACCATGGCAGCCGAGGGCAAGGTCAGTTTTGTCAGTGAATGGGTAGACAGTCGGCAAAAAATTGTCGGTTCCATTTTGCCGCGCTTTGGCACAGGCGAACTCAAGCCAATTTTAGATCAAGCCAAGCAAGCTGGGGGGTTTGATGATGTGTATGTTGGCCAACCCGATAAAACCATGACGCAATTTAGCCAAGCTGTTCCTGTTCCTCCCGGTTACGACCCCACTGGGCGGCCTTGGTATGTTGCGGCAAAAGAAACCAACGATCCTATCGCCACCGCCCCGTATATCGATGCTGCTACCAAACGCCCGATTATCACCTTCGCCCAAGCACGTTCGACCTCAATATGATTAACAAAGCGGGGGTGATTCAAGAATTGAATCTGAATGGCGACCATGCCATGACCGCTTTTTACGCCATTCCTAAAACAACATGGGTACTCGGCGTGGTGGTCCCAAAAGCAGCAGCAATGGCACCAGTGAAACAACTGGTGTTGGTAATGATTGGCCTTGCGGTACTTGGCTTAGTGTTGGCGACCATCCTTGCTTACGCCGGTATTGCTAAAATGTTGTCGGGTTTGGGTGCGCTACATCGTGCAATGCAACAAGTGGCTAGCGGACAGGGTGATTTAACCAAACAATTGCCAGTTCATCGTCATGATGAAGTGGGACAGATTGCCGAAGCATTTAATCAGTTTGTCGCCAAACTACGCGAGATGTTTCTTACCGTACGAGAAGAGTCTGAAGCATTGGCAGGCGATGCCGTACAGTTAAATCATGTGGCTGAACGTATCGCCGAAGACTCACGGATTCAGTCGCGTGAATTATCTGCCACCGCCGCCACCATCGAAGAAATCACCGTCAGTATCAACCATATCGCCGATCATGTCGGTGAAACTGAGAAATTGGTTTCACAAAATCATCATCACTCGGTGGAAAGCTATCACGCGATGGCCGAAGTCGAACGCGAAGTGCAATCAATTCTCGACGCAGTCTCATCGTTACATCATGTGATGGGTGATTTGTCTGGTCAATCGGAGCAAATTAAAGGCATTGTGAATGTGATTCACGATATCGCCGATCAAACCAATTTGTTGGCCCTGAATGCTGCGATTGAGGCCGCACGCGCGGGTGATTCAGGCCGTGGCTTTGCTGTGGTGGCAGATGAGGTGCGTAAATTGGCCGAGCGCACCGCCAGCGCCACCATCCAAATTGCCGGCATGATTGATACGGTGATTCGCTGCACCAGTGAAGCAATTACCCATACCCAAGCCACCAGTGATAAGGTTTCATCAGGTGTTTCACTATCACGCAACGCCGCTGCAAAAGTGGAACAAATTAAGAGCAACACTGAGGAAATTTCCTCACGCATGGAGGAAATCACGTCTTCAACCGCCGAGCAAAGCGTAGCCACTAATTTAATGGCCAATAGCGCCGATCAGGTAAATGTCATGGCACAACAAACCGATGCCAGCTTGCAACAAGCACTTGAAACCATCCATGTCTTAACCCAGCGTGGTGATGAGCTGAAGGGATTAGTCGCGCGCTTCCGTCTCTAAATAGCAAAAACAGATAGGGGCGCAATCCCGTGCGCCCCTATTTATTTGCTAGCATTTCAAAAGTAGCGTTTCTTGCCAGAAGGGCTGAAACAGAACATCCCGCCACGAGGCCCCATACACTGTCGCCCAGTGCCACATGGGCAATCATCATCCGATTTTTTCGCATCATGGCCATATTTTTTGGGCTTGTCTTTTTTATAGCCATGAGAATAACCATGGGCAGCATGCCCACTGTGTCCACGGCCTTTCCCGCCTTTCGCCTCAGCCACCATCGGCAACATCAAACCCAATACAACAATCATTACACCTACATTGATGCTAAATAATTTTGCTGAGAGTGCTCTCAACATAATGGCTCCTTTATTTCTCAGCTACCGTTATCGCTGCCGCCTGTTGCAAATGGCGAATAATGCCACATTCGCTGGCCTTCTGATTGTGATGACAAGTTTCCCGTAACTGGCGTAGCTGACTCTCTAATACTTGCAATGATTCAACTTGCTGATGAATACGTTGAATTTGTTGGTCGATCAACTGGTTAATTTCATCACATGCCAGATCTGGGTTAACTTGCAAATCTCGTAAGCGGCGAATATCAGCTAGCCCAATCCCTAAAGCACGACAAAGCCGAATAAAATTTAACGCAACGACATGCTGTGTTTGATAAACCCGATAACCACTGCTTGTGCGCTCAGGAATGGGTAAGAGACCTTCGCGTTCGTAAAAGCGAATGGTTTGTACCTCGCAATTTGTCAACCGTGCCAGTTCACCAATTTTCATTTTTGACTCTTCCTTATTCAATCGGCTTGACCCTATAGCGACTATAGGGTGTGTAATGATTCCATCGCTAATTTTTGTATGGAATTGCACCATGTCCAGCCCATCTAAACGAGTGATTTCGCTACAACCTATCTCGGCAAAAACTGCGAGTTGCGGGTGTCATGGAGAATGCCATACACCAAATTCAGGTTCGACAGTTTCACCAACCACTGCCATGACAGATGACGAGATGCTTAGCCTACCTAAAGTGCGCTATCGCATTGACAATATGGATTGTCCAACCGAAGAGCAGCTGATTCGCCAAGCCTTAAACACGATGCCTGAAATCAAGCATCTTGCTTTTAATTTACTGGCTCGAGAGCTGACGGTATACCACCGGTTAAGCGAAACCACGCCCATCACAGAGAAATTACGCACGATTGGGATGCACGCTATTTGTCTGGACCAACAACAAACGCCGCCCAGTTTACCGCCGGCTATCAATCGTCAACTGAAATGGCAACTTGCCCTCGGGGGAACAACGGCTTTGCTTGCAGAAAGTTTGGCATGGTACTCAGGAGATGAAAATTCTTTATGGGTGATGAGCTTAGCTTTGCTGTCATTGTGTAGTGCAGGGTTAACCACCTTACGCAAGGGTTGGATTGCGCTCAAACACCGAACGATCAATATCTATTTTTTAATGTCGTTGGCAGTGATCGGTGCCATGCTCATTGGCGAATGGCCAGAAGCAGCGATGGTGGTGTTTTTATTCGCGTTAGCAGAAGCCATCGAAGCGCGTTCCTTAGAGCGCGCTCGGCACGCGATTGAATCTGTTCATGGTTTAACGCCAGAGCAAACCGAAGTGTATCGACATTCGCAGTGGCAAACAGTGGTTGTACGCGAGGTGATGATTGGTGAAACCATTCGGATTCGTACGGGAGAAAGCGTCCCTTTAGACGGAAAATTAAAGCATGGTCATGCCAGTGTTAACCAAGCGCCTATCACAGGTGAAAGCGTACCAGTTGAAAAACAAGCCGGTGATGACGTTTATGCCGGAAGTATTGTCTGTGATGGTGTCGTTGAAATCTCTGTGACCGCTGATGCACAACACAGCACACTGCAACGTATTGCCGATGCCATTCAACAAGCGCAAAGTGAACGCGCCCCCACGCAGCGTTTTGTCGATCAATTTGCGCGTTATTACACACCGATTATCGTATTGTTGGCCGTTTTACTTGCCCTCCTGACACCGCTATTTGGTGGCGATTGGCAACAAGGTTTATATCAAGCCTTGGTGATGCTAGTCATTGCTTGCCCATGTGCTTTGGTCATCTCCACCCCCGTCACTGTCGTCAGTGGTCTAGCAGCCGCTGCTCGACGCGGCATCATTATTAAAGGAGGGAAATACTTAGAATTGGGCAGCCAATTGCGTGCCATTGCCTTTGATAAAACCGGCACACTCACCAGCGGCCGTATTCAACTCCACAAAATCACTGTCTTCGCACCCTATTCTGAGGATAGCGCGTTGTTGCTGGCGGCTCAGCTTGCGCAACACAGCAAACACCCCTTATCTCAAGCCATTTATCAGGCAGCACAACAACAGCATGGACTTCTAGCAACACAGCACATTCAAGATTTCCACACTGAAGCCGGTCGAGGCATCTACGGCAAGCTTGAGGGGGTCTCTTATTTTCTTGGCAAAGCAAGTTGGTTGCAAAGCTTTGTGCCTGTTTCAACTGCCACCGCACATCGTCTGAGTGAAATAGAGCAGACAGGGGATAGCGTTGTCGTGCTTGGTCATACAGAACAAATTGTTGCGATCTTTTCGCTACGAGATAGCCTGCGCGACGACAGTGCCACAACCATCAGCACCTTAAGTGACAAAGGCATTCATACGGTGATGCTGACTGGCGATCATCAAACCAGTGCCAACCACATTGCAGCGGCCACAGGCATCAAAGAAGTCGTTTGCAACCTTCTTCCAGAAGAAAAATGGCAGGCTATTGCAAAATTACAACACTCTCATGGCACAGTCGGTATGGTCGGCGATGGCATTAACGATGCCCCTGCTTTAGCGCGTGCAGATATTGGTTTTGCTATGGCAGCGGCAGGGACAGCAACGGCGCTTGAGACAGCTGATGTCGCCATCATGGACGACAAACCACACAAGATTGTCACCTTTATCCAGCTCAGCCAACACACCCGAAGAGCGCTAAAACAAAATATTTTATTAGCATTACTGATTAAATCCGTATTTCTACTACTCGCTTTCCTTGGCTATGCCACGCTGTGGATGGCAGTGTTCGCAGACGTTGGTGCCAGTCTTTTAGTGGTTTTAAACGGCCTTCGACTATTACGATACAGTAATGACTAGACAACAAAGCACAAAAGCATAACAATGATGTGACAGAACATTATGTTCTTTGTTAAAATTATCAAATAATGATTTAGCGCAAATCCTTGTTGCAAAATTATTGAGATGATTACAGCAAAACAACTGTTCGTTTTGCGATTTAAGCAAGCAGCACACTCATTAAGCACCTCTTTTGGGAACTGACTTTATGTGTTTCAACAACTTACGATTCCACAAAGAAGCAGGGGAAGAATTATTTCGTATCGCCATGCACTACGATGAAACATGGCAATACGAACAAGCCGTGTTTTGGTATCGTAAAGCTGCAGAACTCGATCATGCTGCCGCGCAATATCACCTTGGGCTGTGCTATGCCTACGGTGTGGGCGTGGAAAAACAAGTGGATATTGCAGCAGTGTGGTATCGCAAAGCAGCTGAACAAAACCATGTCAGCGCACAATTTGCCTTAGGCATGTACTACAGCGAACAAACACATTTACCAGAGCATTACCAAGCCGCTGTGTTTTGGTTTGAAAAAGCCGCTGCACAAGGTGATGCAGATGCTCAGTTCCAATTAGGTTTGTGCTATGAATATGGCCACGGTGTTATCCAAGACGAGTGCCAAGCCGTGGGCCACTATCAACAGGCCGCCGAACAAAACCAAATCGCAGCACAATTTCGTTTAGCGCAATGTTATGAATATGGAATTGGGGTGAATGCTGATGCAGCTATGGCAACACATTGGTTACGCCATGCCACACAGCAAACCAGCGCAGTCGCACAAAATGAAGAAGAACCTCATCATCAGTGGTACTTCCAACTGACACAAGCGGCTTAATTTACGAAAAAAATTTTGTGCATGAGGCATCCTTGCTCATGCACAGCTCAATCTTTCACCATCAGTGTCACCCACTCAAACCCCACCACATTCCGCTGTTCACGGCTGAACTCAATCCCGATTAAGTGAATCGGCTCACCTCGGCTGCGGTATTTCTCGGCATAGCCTCTGTCCTGTAGTTGTTGTAAGGCTTTGCCTTGTGGTGTCGCTTCGACCACTTTGAATTCAAACAAATACACGTGTTGATGAAACAACACCGCCATGTCAATGCGGCCTTTATTGGTGATGTCTTCAAGGCGGATGTCTAAACCAAGGGCTGCGAAGTAGCTGTAGAACACGCTGGCGTAATAGCCTTCGTATTGGGCAATGGCGTTGTTGCGTTGCCAGTCATAGGGAATACTAGCAAATAGGGAATGCAGTAGGGTTTCCAACTTGGAAACATCCGCTTTGCTGAGCAACCGATATAACTGTCCGGTGTATTGATGTGGCAATGAAGAGTTGCCC
>NZ_JBSQVP010000098.1:0-5761 GCF_055136605.1 Aquaspirillum sp.
AGATGTGTATAAGAGACAGGTTTGATAAAGACCAACTGAAAAAAGCCTTAAAAGAAAATGGATTAGCCGAATCACGGATTTTCGACCGTGCTTTGCTCGATTTGGCGACACAAGAATTAAAACGTCAATACTACAGCCGAGGTAAATACTCGGTTGAAGTCAATACCAAAGTCACGCCACTGGAGCGTAACCGTGTCGCGATTACGTTTGATATTAACGAAGGTGCGGCAGCACGCATCAAATCGATTCGAATTGTCGGTAATCGTGCCTTTGAAGAAAAAGATTTATTAAAAGAGTTTTCGTTATCGACAGGCGGCTGGTTATCTTGGTTTACGAAGGACGATCAATATTCCAAACCAAAATTATCTGGTGACTTAGAAAAGTTACGTGCTTTTTATCTGAATCAAGGCTACTTTGAGTTTTCGATTGACTCTACCCAAGTCAGTATTAGCCCTGATAAACAAGATATGTTCCTCACGGTCAATATCACCGAAGGGGCAAAATACACTGTTTCTGATGTCAAACTGGCGGGTGATTTAATTGTTGCCGAGCCAGAAATGCGTAATTTATTGCAAATCAAAACCGGCGATACCTTTACGCGAGACAAGGTGAATGGTTCGGTTTCTGCATTAAGTGAACGTTTAGGACAAGAAGGCTACGCCTTTGCCAATATCAACGTTGCACCACAGGTTGATCGCGATAAACAACAAGTGGCGTTTACCTTCTTTGTCGATCCCGGTAAGCGCAGTTATGTACGCCGCATTAACATTGTGGGCAATACGCGTACTCGTGATGAGGTGATTCGGCGTGAGATGCGGCAGGTTGAGGGCGGTTGGTATGACTCGGCAAAAATTAAGCGGTCTAAAGAACGGGTTGATTTGCTGGGTTACTTTACCGATGTCAACGTCGAAACCCCACCTGTGCCTGACACCGCTGACCAAGTCGATGTCAACTTCTCGGTGAAAGAAAAGCCAACAGGTAATGTGACGTTAGGGGCCGGTTATGCCCAAAATGAAGGGCTGATCTTATCCGCAGGGATTTCACAGTCTAACTTCTTTGGTTCAGGTAAAGCGGTCAGTGCTTCGTTTAATACGTCCAAATTAAATCGTTATCTCAACCTGTCGTTTACCGACCCGTATTTCACCATTGACGGCGTGTCACTTGGTTATGACGTTTACACACGTCGTTATACCCCAAACAACATTGATCGCTACAACTACCAGACCGATACCTCGGGTTTTGCTGTCCGTTTCGGCGTACCGATTACCGAATACGATACTGTCAACTTTAGTTTGGGTGCAGAACACAATAAGGTTGAAGTGTTTGAGGACAGTCCAATTCGCTATCGTGATTTTGTGCGCGATTTCGGCAAGAGCAACCTGACATGGTTAGCCCGCGCCGGTTGGGCACGTGATACCCGTGATAGCGCCCTATGGCCTACACAAGGTCGGGTGATGCGAGTGAACACCGAATTTGGCTTACCCGGTGGCGATATTGAATACGGTAAATTTGTTCACGCACAACAATGGTTTTTCCCCTTATCAAAAACCTTTACTTTGGCGTTGTCGGGTGAGTTGAGCTTTGTTCAACCTTACGGCAGCACAGAAAAAATGCCGTTCTACCAAAACTTCTTCTTGGGTGGGATTGGTTCATTGCGAGGATTTGAAACCGGCACCATTGGTCCAAAAGACGAAAATGGCGATGCTTATGGCGGAACGCGGCGTGCGGTGGCCAGTGCCGAATTGCTGTTCCCCTTCCCCGGGATGAAAGACGATAAGACCATTCGTGCCAGTGCCTTTGTCGATGCTGGGACATTGTGGGGGGGCGAGATTAAGACCGGTGCTTCTGACGAGATTCGCTACTCTGCCGGTGCTGCTCTGACTTGGTTGTCGCCAATCGGCCCGATGAAATTTAGCTTGGCCTATCCCTTACGTAAGAAAGAAGACGACAAGCTACAGCGTTTCCAATTTACATTGGGCACCACGTTCTAAGGACAAAGGTTGACCATGAGAAAACGGATAAGCACGGGCTTAGCAATCTTAGGTTTGCTGTCGGCATGGCCAGCGGCAGCCGCTGAATTTAAGTTTGGTTATGTCAGCACTGAACGGATTTACAGTGAGGCAAAACCAGCAGTATTGGCACAACAACGCCTAGAACGTGAGTTTGCTCAGCGCGAACAAGAGCTGAAAAAGTTGGCAGCGCGTGCGCGTGATTTGCAAAGTCGCATTGAAAAAATGAAGCCGGACGACAGCGAACGCCGCAACCGTGAGCGCGAGCTGGCACAGCTAGATCGTGAGTTTCAAGCAAAACAGCGTGAGTTCCGTGAGGACTTGGCATTGCGCCGCAATGAAGAATTTGCTGCTGTACGCGACCGTGCAAACCGCGCTATTCGTCAGTTGGCAGCGCAAGATCAGTTTGATTTGATTTTGCAAGATGCTGTGTATGTCAGCCCGCGCTATGACTTAACCGACCGAGTGTTGAAGGAGTTGGATAAATGAGCCAAACCGTGGGGTTTCATTTATCCGAGTTGGTGGCGGCGCTCGGTGGAGAGTGGCGTGGTGACGATGTGCAGATTAAGGCTGTCGCACCATTGGAAACCGCTGGCGATGGTGATATCGCTTTTCTGGCCAATCCGAAATATCGCCAGCAATTGGCCGCTTGTCGCGCTGCAGCGGTGATTGTGCGTCCAGAATTGGCAGAGCAGGTGCCCAATAGTGCGATTCTGGCTGCAGATCCGTATCTCTATTTTGCTAAAGTTGCGCGGTTACTGCATCCACAACCGCGTTATACACCGACAATTCATTCCTCTGCCGTCATCGGTGATCACAGCGACATTGCGCCATCGGTACATATTGCCGCCCAAGTGGTAATCGGTGTGGGGGTCAAAATCGCTGATGATGTTGTGATTCATGCCGGTTGTGTGGTGGGGGATGGGGTAGAAATCGGTGCTGGCACGGTATTACATCCCCGTGTCACGGTTTACCGTGATTGCCGAATTGGTGCGCGCTGTGTGATTCACAGTGGCGCGGTCATTGGTGCCGATGGGTTTGGTATGGCATGGGCTGGGGCTGAGGAAGGGTGGTTTGATATTCCACAAATTGGCCGAGTGGTGATTGAAGACAATGTTCATGTTGGCGCCAATACCACCATTGATCGCGGTGCTTTAGCCGATACGGTGATTGAATATGGGGCGCGTTTGGATAATCAAATTCAAATTGCTCATAACGTCCGTGTTGGCAAATATACCGCGATGGCGGCGTGTGTCGGGGTGGCCGGTTCAACGCGTATTGGTGCCTACTGTATGGTGGGGGGCGCCGGCATGATTTCTGGTCATCTGCAAATTGGTGACCGTGTGCATATCTCGGGCGGAACATTGGTGGCGAAGTCCATCCGTGAGCCCGGACATTACACCGCTGTTTATCCATTAGCGACCCATCGTGAATGGACCCATAACGCTGCGCAATTGCGTCAGCTTGATCGATTATACCAACGCGTTAAGACGTTGGAGGCGCAGCAGGCTGCGTCAGAGACTCATTCTTAGGACTTGATTATGAGCGATACTTCGCTACAAACAACCGAAATCGAAACCCAGATCGACATTCGTGACATTATGAAATTGTTGCCTCACCGCTATCCTTTTTTGCTGGTTGATCGCGTACTAGAACTGGAAAAAGGCAAGCGCGTTAAAGCATTAAAAAATGTGACCGTGAATGAACAATTTTTTGTGGGACATTTTGAACAATATCCGGTGATGCCGGGGGTATTGATTATTGAAGCCTTGGCGCAAGCGGCAGGTATTTTAGCTATCAAAACCCATGATGGTGATGTACGGCAAGAAAACGCATTGTATTTCTTTGTCGGTATCGATAATGCGCGTTTTAAACGTCAAGTGGTGCCGGGCGATCAACTGATTTTTGAAGTGGAAATGTTGCGGGTATCACGCGGCATTGGCAAATTTTCCGCCCGTGCCTTAGTTGATGGTGAATTGGCCTGTGAGGCTGATTTAATGTGTGCGCGGCGGGAGATTTAACACCATGGCCATTCATCCTTCTGCTGTTGTCGATCCACAAGCACAGCTCGACTCTTCTGTTGAAGTTGGCCCCTTCGCGGTGATTGGGCCTGAGGTCACCATTGGCGCTGGCAGCCGTATCGGTGCGCATGTGGTAATCAGCGGCCGCACGCATCTGGGTGAAAACAATGTAATCCATTCCCATGCGGCAGTGGGTTGTGCGCCTCAGGATAAAAAATATCGTGGCGAGCCAACCGAATTGTGGATTGGTCATGGCAATACGATCCACGAATTTTGCACCCTTAGTGTCGGTACAGTGCAAGATAAGGGTATCACCCGTATCGGTGACGATAATTGGATCATGGCCTATGTCCATATTGCTCACGACTGTGTTGTTGGCAGCCATACTATCTTGGCTAATAACGCTACCCTCGCTGGTCATGTCGAAGTCGATGATTGGGTGATCCTTGGTGGTCTGACGGCGGTACATCAATTTTGCAAAATTGGGGCCCATGCGATGAGCGCAGGGGGGTCGATTATCGTGCAGGATGTCCCGCCCTATGTGACAGTAGCGGGTAATCATGCTCGCCCCGCGACCATTAACAGCGAAGGCTTAAAACGTCGTGGTTTTAGCAGTGAGCAAATTCGCATTATTCGGCGTGCCTATAAAACCCTCTATCGAGAAGGGTTACCGCTGGAAGAAGCCAAACAACGTATTGCACAAGCTGCCGAGAACGAGCCCGTGTTACACCTCTTTCCGGATTTCTTTGCGCGTAGCCAACGTGGTGTGATTCGATAATCATGCCTTTGTTTTCTCGTCCTCAGGCCTTAAAAGTGGCCTTGGTTGCTGGAGAAGCGTCAGGCGATACACTCGGCGCGCATCTGATCGAAGCCTTGCGGCAACAACGGCCAGACATTGAATGTGTTGGTATCGGTGGCCCCAAAATGGAAGCGCAGGGATTACATAGCTTGTATCCACAAGAAGCACTGGCAGTGCGGGGTTATGCTGAAGTATTACGCAGTTTACCCCGCCTATTGGGAATTCGCCGTGGCTTGAAAAAGGCACTGTTGGCTGAACCTCCCGATGTGTTTATTGGGATTGATGCCCCTGACTTTAATCTTGGCTTAGAAGAAACGCTTAAAGAGGCGGGTATTCCAACCGTCCATTATGTCAGTCCTTCGATTTGGGCTTGGCGGCCTGAACGGATTGAACGCATTAAGCGCTCAGTGCATCACATCTTGGCTTTGTTCCCGATGGAACCGCCTCTGTACGAAAAAGCAGGGGTGGCAGTGACCTTTGTTGGTCATCCGCTGGCACAGCGTTTTCCTGATGCCCCCGACCGCGATGCCATGCGCCATCGCTTGCAATTGGCGATAGACAGTCCAGTGTTTGCCATTCTTCCCGGTAGCCGCATCAGTGAAATTGAATACATGGGGCAGCTTTTTTTAGAGGCAGCCTCGCTGATTCATCAAGCCTTGCCAGACGCGCAATTCTTATTGCCCGTTGCAACGCGGCCCACATTAGAACGTGTCCAAGCGTTACTAAAAGAGTGGAAGATGGAATCGTTGCCGTTACGGGTGCTGTATGGTCATGCTGGTGATGCAATGATTGCGGCGGACGGCGTATTGGTGGCGAGTGGCACGGCAACCTTAGAAGTGGCTTTGGCAAAACGTCCGATGGTGATTAGCTATCGTATTTCTGCCATGACCTATCAGTTGGTTAAGCGTAAGCTCAAACTGCCTTATGTCTGT
>NZ_JBSQVP010000099.1:0-5422 GCF_055136605.1 Aquaspirillum sp.
CACCATCGATCTTGATCATCAAGATTGGTTAGGCGATACGCGAGAGCTGATTGGTCGTGAAAAAGCAGGGGTGTTTCGTCAGGCAAAACCAGTGGTCTGTGCCGATCCTGAACCACCCCAATCTTTGTTAGATCATGCCCACGCTTTGGCCTGCCCGCTAAAAGTCTTGGGACGTGATTTTGGTGGCCAGCGTGGTGAGGGCCAACAATGGTTGTTTTGGTCGGCTGAAAATCGCCGTGGCGGGCTACCTGTCCCAGCTTTGCGTGGTAACTATCAAATCCATAATGCCAGCGCGGTCATCGCTGCCTTAGAACTGATGCACGATAAGCTCCCGGTGTCGATGGGGGCAATTCGGCGTGGTTTAGTCGAAGTCGAGTGGCCTGGGCGGTTTCAAGTGCTACCCGGACGGCCTGTTGTCGTATGGGATGTGGGACACAATCCACATGCCGCCCGAGGGTTAGCTACTAATCTCACTCAACTCAGTTTTGCACAACATCGTTATGCTGTTTTCTCAGTGTTGGCAGACAAAGACATTGATGGCGTCATTGCCCCGTTGAAAGACCAATTTGATACCTGGTTGATCGCACCCATTGATCATCCGCGTGCCTTACCTGTGACAGAAATTGCCGAGGCACTGCGAAATCATGGTATCAACGCGGTAGAAAGTTTGCCTTCGGTTGCGGAAGCTTGGCAGTTGGCTTTATCGCGTGCCGATGAAAATGATAGAATCGCGGTTTTTGGGTCGTTCTTCACTGTGGCTGCCGCTGTCCAAGTGGGCCGGCCATAACAGACGCATTTCCTAAGTTTGCCGAAGGATGGGCATGAGCCGCGATAATCAAGCTGATTTGATCACGTTACGCAAACGTGCCCGCCGCCGCTTGGTGGGGGCGATTGCATTAACCGGTATCGCTGTCGGTGTTTTATGGAATGTGGTGGATAACGCCCCACCCAATGCCGATTTGCGTCCAGAATCAGTGGACGTGGTGGGGGCCGTTGTCGCACCTGCCACACCACCAGCGGCTGAATTGCCACAACCTAACGAGCCGGTTGAAGCCGCTGTCCCAACTCCTGTTTCACCCGCTGCAGTCCCTGTCACACCGCCGCCTTTGGTGATGCCAAGTGGCCCGATTGCAGTACCTAACTCGGCTCCACCGCCAAAACCCGAACCGAAACCAGCGCCGGTCGCTGAACCTAAGCCTGTTGAAAAACCGCCGGTTAAAGTTGAACCTGTGGTGAAAAAAACGGAAGAAAAGCCTAAACCAGTCGAAAAACCACCCGTAGTAGAGAAACCCAAACCTGTGGTTGAACCACCACCAAAAGTGGTTGAAAAACCGGTGGAAAAACCCAAGCGTGACCCTGCTGCCATTTTAGAAGGTCGTTTTGATGAGGCTGCAGCAGAGAAAAAACCTGCTGCTAAAGTGACCGACACTGAAGCTGGCGCGAATAAGCGTTATATCGTACAGATAGCCGCACTTTCTGATGCCGCTAAAGCCGATGAACTGCGGGCAAAATTGGCATCCGTTGGCGTACAGGCAAAAATTTCTCGAGTGGAAACCAGCAAAGGTGAAATCAGCCGTGTTCGTTTAGGGCCGTTTAACAACGAGCAAGACGCAAAAGCGGCTTTAGCAAAAGCAGCTCAAGTTGGAGTCAGTGGAATACTTATTCCACAGTAACAGCATGAATATTCTCGATTATCTTATCATTGCTGTTTTGGGTGGCTCGGCTCTGTTGGGGCTGTTGCGGGGGTTTACCCGCGAAGTTTTTTCCCTGTTTGCGTGGATTGTTGCTTTTATTGCCGCCCGCAGCTTAACCCCCGCTCTCGCCGATTGGTTGCCGGTAGGCGAGCCAGGCAGTTTGTTACGGCCAGTCTTAACCTTTGTGGCATTGATGGTTGTGGCCAGAATGGTGCTGGATATCTTTTCTCGTTTGGTGGCGGCACTCTTGCGAGGAATTGGTCTTGGTCCGCTTGATCGCCTACTCGGTCTGATTTTTGGCAGCATTCGCGGTGGTGCTTTTGTGCTGCTATTGGTATGGTTTGCGGGTCTAACCGATTTTCCACGTCAATTGGTGTGGCAAAAATCGTTGTTGATGGGGCCATTTGAAACGTTGGCCCAACATACCACAACATGGTTGCCGGCTGTCTTGGCACAACAAATCAACTTTTCAGATTACTTTTTTGTGATTCCTGAACGGCCGGCTTGGATGCCTGCGCCGTCAGTATCGCCTAACCCTCGCCCTTCTCCTGCAACAAACTGAACGCGCTTAGCGCAGAGGCTTGAATAACTATGTGTGGCATTCTCGGTGTGGTCGGTCAATCGCCGGTCAATCAACTTTTGTATGACGGATTACAAATCTTGCAGCATCGCGGTCAAGATGCAGCAGGGATTGTAACGGCCAGCGGCAACAGTTTTCACATGCACAAAGGTAGCGGGATGGTGCGTGATGTGTTCCGCACGCGCAACATGCGCTCGTTATTTGGTCATGTGGGTATTGGCCATGTGCGCTACCCGACAGCGGGGTCTGCCTCGAATCTGGCTGAAGCCCAGCCTTTCTACGTGAATTCGCCCTATGGCATTGTGTTGGCACACAACGGTAATTTGACCAATACCGATGAATTAAAAGAGGAAATGTTCCGGCAAGACCTCCGCCATATCAACACCAATTCCGATTCGGAAGTGTTGTTAAATGTCTTTGCCCATGAGCTGCAACGACATATTTATGGCCGAGAATTGTCGGAAGAAGCGGTATTTCATGCGGTAGTGGAAGTCAATCGCCGTGTTAAAGGGGCTTATGCGGTGGTGGCGATTATCGCCGGCTTTGGCTTAGTGGCCTTCCGCGATCCAAATGGTATTCGGCCCTTGGTGTTGGGGATCAATCGTAACGGCCCGATTCCGGAATATATGTTGGCGTCTGAATCGGTGGCGCTTGATTGTTTAGGGTTTAAATTAGAACGAGATGTTGCCCCCGGTGAGGCAGTCGTGATTCGCTTTGATGGCACGATGACCAGCCGCATGTGTGCCGACCCTGCGCCTCATACACCGTGCATGTTTGAATATGTCTATTTTGCCCGCCCTGATTCGCTGATTGATGGCGCCAGTGTCTATCAAACCCGTTTGTTGATGGGTGAAAAACTGGGTGACAAAATTCGTCGTGAATATCCACAGCTGGCTGATATTGATGTGGTGATTCCGATTCCAGACACCAGCCTTCCTTCGGCATTACAACTCGCAAATCACCTTGGTTTACCTTTCCGTATGGGGTTTATTAAAAACCGCTATGTGGGTCGCACTTTCATTATGCCCGGGCAAGCCACTCGTAAAAAATCAGTACGCCAAAAATTAAACGCTATTGGTCACGAGTTTGCCGGTAAGAACGTGTTATTGGTTGATGACTCTATTGTGCGTGGCACAACCAGCCGTGAAATCGTACAGATGGCGCGTGATGCTGGAGCCAATAAAGTCTATTTTGCGTCTGCCGCACCGGCTGTTCGATTCCCCAATGTGTATGGGATTGATATGCCGACTCGGGCTGAATTATTGGCAACGGGTCGTACTGAGGAAGAAATTGCCCGCGAAATTGGCGCTGATGCCGTGGTGTATCAAGACCTCGACGCCTTGAAAGACGCGGTGCATGTGGCTAATCGCGACTTAGTTGATTTTGAAACGTCCTGTTTCGATGGTCGCTATATCACAGGTGATATTGATGAGGCCTATTTAAACCATGTCGAAAGTTTGCGCAGTGACGCCAGCGGACAACGTCACGACGCTAAGACGCAAGGCATGTTGGACATGAATTTAAATGTTGCTGAGCAGAACCTAATCTAACTAATTGTTTGTATTGTGATTTATAAAAATCCCACCTAAGGCGAGGTGGGATTTTTTTCGCGAACCTTTATTTTGTTCAGTACAAAACTTTGACAAATTTCCAGTTTTCTCTATCCTTCTCTCTAACAAGGGAGAAAAAAGATGCGCATTGCTGTGATTGGAGCTGGGATTGCTGGTCTGTCTGCAGCATGGTTGCTGCGAAACCATCATCAGGTAACTTTATTCGAAGCTGAACACCGAGCCGGTGGGCACAGTCATACGGTAGATATTGAAGTCGAAGGTCAGCACTTAGCGGTTGATACTGGCTTCCTCGTTCATAATGATAGAACCTATCCTAACCTCATTGCTTTGTTTGAGCTGCTTGGCGTGAAAACGTATCCGAGCGAGATGAGTTTTAGTGTTCGAGCGGAAGCATCGGGTTTGGAATGGGCAGGCACAAATCTAAACACACTATTTGCCCAGCGCAGCAATCTGTTCTCCCCTTCTTTTTGGCGGATGTTGCGCGATATTTTGCGTTTACATCAACAAGCCCCGCAGCTGTTAGAACAAGCACGACAACAACAATGGACGTTAGGAGAACTACTCCAAAACAGCGGCTTTAGTCGTGAAATGCAAGAAAACTACCTGTTGCCGATGGGCGCGGCGATTTGGTCAGCACCTGTAGCCAAGATGCGTGAGTTCCCTGCGGCCTCTTTCCTGAGCTTCTGTCAAAACCACGGTTTGTTACAGGTATCGGATCGACCGCAGTGGAAAACAGTCGTGGGTGGGTCACGAGTTTATGTGCAAAAAATGATTGCGCAATTAACCGACAAGAAAATTAAAAATCCAATCGAAAAAGTAATAAGACAAAACGGAAAAGTATTGCTGTTCCACGCTAATGGTAGAGAAACCTTCGATCAGGTGATTTTTGCTTGTCATACCGACCAAATCTTATCACTACTCGCTAACCCGACAACCGCAGAAGAATCTATCCTCTCAGCGATTTCCTACCAAAAAAACTATGCCGTTTTACATGCTGATGAAAGTTTCCTGCCACAGCAAAAACGCGCTTGGGCAGCATGGAATTACAGCGCTATGTCAGCTCAACATCAGCATGAACAAGATGCTGTGATGGTGACCTATCTACTCAATCGACTACAACCTCTGACCGTCAACACACCGATTATGGTGAGCCTTAATCCATACAAAACGCCAAAACATATTTTTGCTGAATTCCACTACGCCCATCCCGTCTTTACAACCGAGGCTATTGCTGCACAAAAACGCTTAAGCACTATCCAAGGCCAACAAAGTAGCTGGTTCTGTGGTGCGTGGGCAGGATATGGCTTTCATGAAGATGGCCTACAGTCTGGATACGCCGCCGCCCAGGCGTTGCTGGCGGCACATTCCTGCACTGCGGAGACGCTATGAGTCACACACCCGCACCCACCGAAGGGGCGCAGCCCCTGATTGCATTTGGTCATGTCCGGCACACCCGGCTGCGGCCACGTCGCCATCGCTTTGTGTACCCCACCTTTTTTCTGATGCTGCCCATGCGCAGCCTGCAGCGCCAGCCGCACAAGGCTGGGGTACTGGCCCTGAACCGGCACGGATGGCTG